>RGQW01000186.1 GCA_010029945.1 Actinomycetota bacterium
CGGGTCGATGATGCCTTCGGCGACCATGTCGACATACTCGCCGTTGGCTGCATTCAGGCCCTCACCTGCGGGGAGGTCGCGCACCTTCTCCACCACAACGCCACCCTCGAGGCCGGCGTTCTCGGCGATCTGCTTGAGCGGCGCAGAGACTGACACGCGAACGATGTTCGCTCCCACGGCCTGCTCGTCGACGAGGCCGAGGGCGTCAATCTTGGAGTCGGCCGCCTTCATCGCCTGGATCAAGGCAACACCGCCGCCGGGGACGATGCCCTCTTCGACCGCCGCCTTCGCGTTGCGAACGGCGTCTTCGATGCGGTGCTTACGCTCCTTGAGTTCGACCTCCGTGGCTGCGCCGACCTTGATGACGGCGACGCCGCCGGCCAACTTGGCCAGGCGCTCTTGCAGCTTCTCGCGGTCGTAATCGCTATCGGAGTTGTCGATCTCAGTCCGGATCTGGTTCACGCGGCCCTGGATCTGCTCCGCGTCGCCCGCACCCTCAACGATGGTCGTCTCGTCCTTAGTGACGACCACCTTGCGAGCGCGACCGAGGAGGTCGAGGGTTGCGTTCTCCAACTTCAGGCCGACTTCTTCACTGATGACCTGACCACCGGTGAGGATCGCGATGTCCTGCAGCATGGCCTTACGGCGATCGCCGAAGCCCGGAGCCTTGACGGCGACCGAGCGGAAGGTTCCGCGAATCTTGTTCACGACGAGGGTCGCGAGGGCTTCACCCTCGAGATCCTCGGCGATGATCGCCAGCGGCTTGCCGGATTGCATGACCTTCTCCAGAACGGGAACGAGGTCCTTCACCGAAGAGATCTTCGAGTTCACGATGAGCACGTACGGGTCTTCGAGCTCGGTCTCCATGCGCTCTGCATCGGTGACGAAGTAGGGCGAGATGTAGCCCTTGTCGAAGCGCATTCCCTCGGTGAGCTCGAGCTCGAGGCCGAAGGTCTGGCTCTCCTCCACCGTGATGACGCCTTCTTTGCCGACCTTGTCCATCGCCTCAGCGATGAGCTCGCCGACCTCGGCGTCGCCACCGGCCGAAATGGCAGCGGTGGATGCGATCTGCTCTTTGGTCTCGACGTCCTTCGCCATGGCGAGGAGTTCGTCGGCGACGACATCGGTCGCCTTTTCGATGCCGCGCTTGAGACCCATGGGGTTCGCGCCGGCAGCGACATTGCGCAGGCCTTCACGAACGAGTGCCTGGGCAAGCACGGTTGCAGTTGTGGTGCCGTCGCCAGCGACATCGTCGGTCTTCTTGGCGACCTCTTTAACGAGCTCGGCACCGATCTTCTCGTAGGGATCCTCGAGATCGATCTCCTTGGCGATGGACACACCATCGTTGGTGATCGTGGGGGCGCCCCACTTCTTCTCGAGAACGACGTTGCGGCCCTTCGGGCCCAGGGTGACCTTCACGGCGTCGGCGAGCACGTTCATGCCGCGCTCGAGCGACCGCCGGGCCTCCTCGTCGAATGCAATCATTTTTGACATAGGGGTCTGTTCCTCCGGAACGTCCGCGTGGAAAGTTGTCACTCTCAGGTGTCGAGTGCCAAGTCAAAGTTAGCACTCACCCCTGGAGAGTGCAAATTTCCTACCGGGCTTCAGGGGCACCCACGGCCCCTACGCCCACGTCACGCGAAGACGCCTCTAGCGACCGGTGACCTCTATACCGAGTCTGCGAGCCGAGCGGGCCCGTTGACGGGCCGCGCGCATCCGGCGCAAGCGCTTGACCAGCATCGGATCGAACGCCAGGGCGTCGGGGTTGTCGATAAGCGCATTGATGATTTGGTAGTAGCGCGTGGCGCTCATGTCGAAGAGTTCACGGATTGCCTGCTCTTTGGCCCCCGCGTACTTCCACCACTGACGCTCAAACTCGAGAATCTGACGATCACGCTGACTCAAGCTGCTTCCTGCCGCTTCGTTGTCGAGGCGGACAGCATCCATGGGGTACTCCTTCGTGGTCAACCCTGATCCAGGGTGAACCGCGCCGTGTGTTTCGGGCTGTTCATCGGCGACGGATTGTTCGCCGCCGAGAGGAAGATAAGCGTCATCGTAGGACCTAAATGCCATTCGTGTCATTCACCCCCACGCCGGCGTGCGCATTTCCACCGTGCCATCCCAGACTACGGGGAACGACGTCTTCCGCGACCTCGAAGGATGACCCAACTGAATCCGTAACCCAGACCGTTGGTTGCCCAGTGCAGCCCCATGGGGGCGATGACGCTGCCGGACACAATGCGCATCAATGCAAAAAGCACACCCGCCACAGCCGTCACAAGCACGCTACCCACAACGGTCAGGATGTTGGCGCGCAAGCCCTTCCCGACGACCGAACCCAAGGCGGGATTGCGTTCGTGAGTTCCGATGCTGGGGAGCACATGCCAGATCCCGAACATGAGGGACGAAATCACAATCGCCCATACGACACCGAACCGTCGTGCCAGCATCGAAAACAGCACAGCCCGGAAAGCGATCTCCTCCAGCAAAACGGTTCCGAACGGAACCTCGACGAGTGCCCGGAACGCCAACTTCCCTGCCGACAACGAGCCAATGCTGTCGTCCTTCAAGGCCTGGCGGGTCTTCTTGAAAAGGCTGACAACAACGTAGAAGGCGGTGACAAGACCGATCGAGGCGAGAGCCCAGATGAAACCTGACAAATAAAACCACCAACCGAGCCCCATGTCGGTGAAAGAGTTTCCATCCAAAAGACCGATGGCGATCAAGACGACGGAACTCGCAAACGACCACAGAAGGTAGTGCGATTGCGGCGCGAGACGGTTGTTGACGATGTTGATGACAACGATCGCGACGATGACGACCACCAACGGCCACCATGGAAGTCCCGGTTGGTACTCCGGGACGTGCCAACCGATCACTCGATCACGTTCCCTCTGTCACGTTCCCTCAATCGCGGGCCCGGCGTACGACTCACCCCACAGTTTCGCGTCAGCATCGTCGACACACATCACGGGACACCACGAGGCTACTTGTTTCCCTCTGACGACCAACAGCGTCACGGGGCTCCTTTAGACTCCTGCGCCTACGCCCCTGTAGCTCAGTGGTAGAGCAACCGCCTTGTAAGCGGTAGGTCGTCAGTTCAATCCTGACCGGGGGCTC
>RGQW01000187.1 GCA_010029945.1 Actinomycetota bacterium
TCGGGAACAATGTCGCCATGACGCGTTGGCCGGCTGCACTCTTGTTCGACATGGACGGAACCTTGATTGAGTCCCATGCGAATGTGGACCGGGCGTGGGCCACGTGGGCAACTCTGCACGGTCTCGACCCAGAGCCAGTGCTGGCGGAAGTCCACGGCTTGCCCGCCGACATCACCGTCGCACGGTGGTTTCCAGACGCATCACCCGACGACGTTGCAACACTGGCCGCCGAGCAACTTCGCTTGCAATACGACGACGTGGAGGGGATCGAACCGATCGACGGGGCAGTTGATCTTCTGGCCTTCCTCGATGAGCAGTCATGGCCGTGGGCCATCTACACCAGCGCAGACGCCGAATTGGCTCGCGTCCGTCTCGCGGCCGCCGGCGTGACGCCGCAGGTTCTGGTCACCCGCGACCAGGTCGCCAACGGCAAACCATCCCCTGATGGCTACCTGCGCGCCGCTGACTTACTCGACATACCGGCCGACGGGTGCATCGTCGTCGAGGACACCGATGTGGGCATTGCCGCGGGCCGCGCCGCTGGCATGCGCACCGTCGGGGTGCGGGGAGCCACCGGCGACCTTCCCGTTCACTCCATCAGCGAACTGCACCGGTGGCTACAGGCCAGCAATTAGCCCACGAGGAGCGAATCGACGGATTTAGTATCCGCGGTAGTCGAACTCCTCGAGCGGAACAGCGGCCCCACCCGTCGTTCCGAACGCGGCATAGTCCATCTCGTCATACCCGGTGAACGTCGCGTACATCGCAGCCTTCGCTTCTTCGGTCGGCTCAACCCGGATGTTGCGGTACTGCGGCATACCCGTGCCCGCGGGGATCAGCTTGCCCAGAATGACGTTTTCCTTCAGTCCGAGCAGCGAATCAGATCGCGCGTGAATGGCGGCATCGGTGAGCACGCGGGTCGTTTCCTGGAAGGAAGCAGCCGACAACCACGACTCTGTCGCGAGGCTGGCCTTGGTGATCCCCATCAACTCGGGGCGTCCCGAAGCAGGCGTTCCACCTTCGGCTACGACGCGGCGGTTTTGCGCCTCGAAGACACTCCGCTCGACGAGCTCTCCAGCGAGGAAAGGTGCATCCGCAGAGTCGATGATCGTGATCCGCTTCAGCATCTGGCGCACGATGACCTCGATGTGCTTGTCGTGGATGGACACGCCCTGCGAGCGATAGACCTCCTGGACCTGGTCCACGAGATGCCACTGCACCTGCCGGGGGCCGAGGATGCGTAGCACCTGCTTGGGGTCGACAGCTCCCACCGTCAACTGCTCGCCAACCTCGACGTGGGCGCCATCCTCGGTCAGCAGACGCGCACGCTTGCTGACCTGGTGAGCAACCTCCTCGGCGCCATCGTCCGGAACGACAATGATCTTCCGCGCCTTCTCGGTGTCTTCGATTCGAACCCGTCCGCTGACTTCGGCGATCGGCGCCACACCCTTGGGGGTGCGAGCCTCGAAGAGTTCGACCACGCGGGGAAGGCCGTGCGTGATGTCCTCACCCGCGACACCTCCGGTGTGGAAGGTGCGCATGGTCAGCTGGGTTCCCGGCTCGCCAATGGACTGCGCTGCAATGATGCCGACTGCTTCGCCGACGTCCACCAACTTGCCGGTAGCCATCGATAGTCCGTAGCACATCGCGCAGGTGCCAACCGCGCTCTCGCAGTTGAGCACGGTGCGCACCCGGATGGTCTCGGCTCCACTCGCGACGAGAGCTTCGAGGCGAGGCACGTCGAGCTGCTCCCCCGCGTTTCCGACGACGGTTCCGTCAACCTCCACGTCTCGCGCGAGAACTCGCGTGGCGGCTGAGGTGTCGAGGTTGTCCACGGCTCGGAGGACTCCGTCAACCTTCTCGCCGATGACGATCTCGCTGCCCCGCTCGGTACCGCAGTCCACCTCGCGGACGATGACATCCTGAGACACGTCGACGAGACGACGTGTCAGGTATCCGGAGTCCGCGGTACGCAAAGCGGTGTCGGCCAGACCCTTACGGGCGCCGTGCGTGGAGATGAAGTACTCCAGGACGGACAGCCCTTCCCGGAAGTTGGACTTGATCGGGCGAGGAATGATCTCCCCCTTCGGGTTGGCCACGAGACCGCGCATTCCGGCGATCTGCCGAACCTGCATGTAGTTACCACGCGCACCAGAGTCCACCATCATGTGAACGGGGTTCGTCTCTGGGAAGTTCTCCTGCATCGCGCGGGCAACTTCGTCGGTCGCCCGTGTCCAGATCTCGATGAGCTCCTGACGACGCTCGGAGTCGGTGATCAAACCGCGCTCGTACTGCTGCTGCACCTTGCTCGCCTTTTCCTCCGCCGAAGCCAGAAGCTCAGCCTTGGCTGGAGGGGCGACGACGTCGGAGAAGGAGATCGTGACACCAGAACGCGTCGCCCAACGGAACCCGAGCGCCTTGAGCTGATCGAGGGTTTCGGCGACCTCCACTTTGGAGTACCGCTCGGCAAGTCGGTTGACCGTGGCACCCAGGAGTTTCTTATCTACCTGATCGTTCACGAAGGGGTAGTCCGCCGGCAGTGCCTCGTTGAACAGGGCCCGCCCAAGCGTTGTGATGAGGGTGAAGGGCTGTCCGGCTTCCCAGCCTTCGGGGACCGGCCACCCGTGCGGCGGCTCAGTGTTCTCAATCCTGATCTTGACGCGTGCCTGCAGATCCAGCGCGCCCGCGTCGAAGGCCATCAGGGCTTCGGCCACACTCGCGTAAGAGGGAAGCTCCTCATCCTTTATCGAGGCGTTCGCTCCGCTTTGAGTCGTCAAGTAATAGATGCCCAGCACCATGTCCTGGGTCGGTGTGGCAATCGGTCGCCCGTTCGCCGGAGACAGGATGTTGTTCGTGGACAGCATCAGAATGCGAGCCTCGGCCTGAGCTTCTGCCGACAGCGGGAGGTGAACTGCCATCTGGTCACCGTCGAAATCCGCGTTGAACGCGGTACACACCAACGGATGGATCTGGATGGCTTTGCCCTCGATCAGTTGCGGCTCGAACGCCTGGATACCCAAACGGTGCAGAGTCGGCGCACGGTTCAACAGCACCGGGTGCTCGGCGATGACCTCTTCCAACACATCCCA
>RGQW01000188.1 GCA_010029945.1 Actinomycetota bacterium
TGGCCTGGCCGGGAACGAAAGCTCCATGGAAGGGAAAGCGGTCGCCGCCGTAAATGGTTGTGTATCCCGAACTTGGATCGTCCATGAGCCGGTAGAAGCGCAGTTCATTCATGGTCTCGAGGTTCCATTCCAGAGCACCCTTGGTGCCATACACGGCGAAAGAATTCTGACTCTCGGGCCCGACCATGGTTCGACTCGACTCGAACGTTCCCGTCGCTCCATTCGCGAACGTGCACAGCATCGAAGCGAAGTCCTCGTTTTCTACTTCGCCCTTGGGATCATCCGGAGCTCCTCGACCGTAGTGACCGGCGGCGCCTTGGGCGATCGGCCGATGGGTGATGGTGTTGTTCTTCATACCCGTCACTTCGGCGATCGGACCGACGAGGAACTGCGCCATGGACACCGAGTGACTGAGAATGTCGCTGGTGACTCCGTAGCCCGCCTGATCCATGAAGAAGCGCCACGTGAGCAGGCCCAACTCGTCGCTTCCGTACATCGACAGGAAGTGCCCGCGGTAGTGCGTGATGTCACCGAGTTGACCTGAATCGATCAGGGACTTCGCGTGGATGACCAAGGGGGCCCACAGGTAGTTGTAACCGACGCCGGTGGCGACCCCCGCCGCCTGAGCAACCTGGTAGGCCCGTACCGCCTGCTCGGGCTTGCCGCCGATCGGCTTTTCGCTGAAGACGGCCTTACCGGCCGCAGTCGCAGCTTCGATCATCGGGATGTGCAGCATGTTCGGAGCGGTCACCCACACCGCGTCGACGTCGTCTGCGCTCACCGCCTCTTCCCAGTTCTCTACCGACCGCTCGAACCCGAAGTCCTCGACAGCGCGGGCCCGCCGAGACTCCTCGGTGTCGGCGCAGACCACCAGCCGGGGATCGACTGACCGCTCGGGAAACAGCGAGGGAATACGCAACATCGATCTGCTGTGTGCCTGGCCCATCCAGCCGAGACCGAGAACAGCAACGCCAACGTGCTTCTTCATGGGTTCGATCACCTACTTCTTCACTCGTCCGGCGGCCGACGTCATCGGCAACCGCGGATCTTGTTCCACTCCGGCCCACGATTCCCGTATCCAGTGTTGGTCGGGGTCGTCGCAGAAGGCCATCGTGCGGTCCTCCCCTGGACCGGCCAGAACGTTCAGGAAGTACATCGGGTATTCGGGGTTGGCAACGGTCGGTCCGTGGTAGCCCTCGGGCACCAGGTACGTGTCCTGATCGGCGATGCTCAGAGTCTCGTCGTGGCTGCCGTCCACTGTGTAGAGGCGGAAGAGACCGGTACCCGTGGGATCGCCGTGCGGGCCGTCTTCACGGCCGATGCGGAAGTAGTAGATCTCCTCGTTCATCGTCACGCACTCGCCGATGCCGTCATGGCGGTGAGGAGGCCATGACGACCAGTTGCCTCCCGGCGTGATCACCTCGCACACATTGATTTTGTGGGCGCCGTCGAAAGAGTCCGGGGTCGCGTAATTGGTCACCTGCCGTGTGGCGCGGCCGGCGCCTCGGACCTCGACCGCAACGCTATCGGCCGATCCGTAGTGCACCGGGAACGCCTGCGAGGCTCGGGCGGTGACGATCGCGACCTCGCCGGAGGCGCCAGCGATAGCAACCTGCGAGCCAACCGGGAGGTACATCCAGTCGGACACGGCGGCGAAGACACCTTCGCGTCCCTGCATGTCGAAGGCCGCGCCGTCCACCGTGACGGTGAAGTTCTGCGCGGACAACGACACCAAGACACCCTCTTCGCCATCGAGCGTGAACTCGGCAGGGTCACCCGCTCGTAGCGTGAAGACGTACATTCCACAGTAGGTCCATCCGGCAGATTCCGGCGTGATCCGACAATCGGCCCGACCGTCCGACGCACTGCCGGCTGGGATAAACCACGTGCGATCGCTACTCATGCTGTTGCTCCTTGGTTGGGGTGGACGATATTCGCCGCCATCGTTACGGCACCCTCGACATCGCCGTCTTCGGGGTACACCAGCGCACGGCCGGCAACCAGGCCTCGTACGTTCGGCTCCTTCATGGCGGCCTTCCAGCCGGCGAAGGTGCGAGCCGCGTCTGCCCCTGGGTCGCCACCGAGCATCACGATCGGCATGGACGTAGCACCGGCCACTTGATCCATATCGGGGGACGCGGGCAACTTCAGCCAGGTATAGGCGGAGGACGACCCCAAGCCCGACGCGATCGCAACGACCTTGATCAGCCGCTCGGTCGATGAATCGAGTCGCGCCCGACCAGCGTCGTCGATGACATACGGCAATGGCTCGATCATGTTCAGCAGTTTGCGGTCCGCGAGTTCGGTCGACAGTGCCGCCACCATTTCGAGTGTTCTTGCCACACCCGCATCGGTGTCCTCGATGCGCAGCAGTGTCTTACCGCCATCGAGACCGAATTCCTCGATGTGATCGGCGTCGTACGCGGTGAGCCGGTCGTCCAACTCCCAGCGAGCCCCGATGATGCCGCCGCGATTCATCGTGCCGATGGCGACAACACCGTCGAGGGCTCCGAGCCATGCCAGCTCTTCCAAGATGTCCGCGCTGGCCATGACACCGTCCACGCCCGGCACCCGAAGTGCCCTCATCACGCGGTCCAGCAGGGTGTACCGATCGGCAACCGCCAGCGGATCTGACCCAGCAGCCAACATGCCGCGAGCCGTGTGGTCGACCGCGACGATCAGCAGATTGCCGTCGTCACCGACCAGTTCGCGACGGCGACGACCCTTAAGCGCCGACTGCAGCGACTCCGGTGCGCGCACACGTGCTTCGATGAGCGCCGCGTAATCCGACCTGTCGAGTTGATTCTCCATCGCCCTCACTCCTGCAATCCCCGGGTGCCGCCGTGTTCCACGACCTCATCCACCATCGTTGTTGTCGGCATCGCATCCGCGCAGGTCAATTGCGTCGCCACGTACGCTCCCGCACCATTCGCGAAGCGACCGATGCGCTCGAGGTCCCACCCCGACAGCAGACCATGCACGAGCGCCCCTCCGAAAGCGTCACCGGCACCGAGCCCGCAGAGAACATCGATGTCGAGAGGATCGATGCGGACCCTGTCA
>RGQW01000189.1 GCA_010029945.1 Actinomycetota bacterium
TCTCCATCGCTGCGGCGCTGCTGCACGATGCGGTCGAAGACACCGACCTCACTCTCGACGACGTCGACGTAGTGTTTGGGTCGGATGTGGCCGGCATCGTCGACGGCGTGACGAAACTGGATCGGATCCAGTTTCGTCACACCGTCGACAATGCCGGCCACATCCAACCCAAACACTGCGTCGACGTCGTCGAGAGTGAGGTCGGTGTCTTCGACCGCATCGTGCAGCAGCGCCGCAGCGATGGAGATCTCATCGAGACCGGTCTCAGCGACGATCCGAGCCACAGCGAGGGGGTGGTTGATATACGACTCGCCACTCGACCGGCGCTGCGCACCGTGTGCCTCGGCGGCCGCCTCGTAGGCCCGAACAATCATGTCGGTCGTCGCCCGAGGATGAAAGCGCCGGTACGGTTCGAGCACCGGAGCCAGAGCAACGCTGGAGGCGTTGTCGTTGTGGCGACGCCACGGCAGGACCCGGTCGGCAGTTGACACTTTCAGTACTCCACGAGGCATTCAACACGGCGACCGGCGAGGCGGTCCCGGCCACCAAGCGACGTCAGGCCGATCAGAAACGCGCAACCGACGACTTGGGCGCCGAGTTCCTCCACGAGGGAACAGGTGGCGGCGGCGGTGCCACCCGTCGCCAGGACATCATCGACGATGAGGATGCGCTCATCAGGCCGCACGGCATCACGATGGATCTCAAGCCGATCCGTGCCATATTCGAGTTGGTATTCCTCGCGAGCAACGGCCCACGGCAACTTGCCCGGCTTGCGGACCGGCACGAACCCTGCTCGTAGGCGGTAGGCGACTGGCGCCGCAAGGATGAAGCCGCGTGCTTCGATGCCAACAACGCGATCAACGACAAGGTCATCGAATGCTGTGACGAGATCATCGACCGCACGACCGAACGCGGCTGCATCACCTAGGAGAGGGGTGATGTCCCGAAAGACGACCCCGGGCTCCGGATAGTCGGCGATGTCGCGAATGAGCCGACCGATGCGACCTTCGGGTACAGCCATGTTCAAAGGCTAGCGGCGGCGCCGGCGCGGACGAGGAGCGTGCCCCATCAGGCTTGAAGCATCAGCAGGGCGACGCGACGACTCCTCAGCGGTGGAGCTGGCGTCATCGGGTTCTGAGGGGCTGGCATCACGCCTGCGGCGTCCCACTGGTTGCCCACCAAGAACCATCGATCGCAACGCGTCACCAGACGCCGTTTCCCAGGTCCGGTCGGCCCAATCTCCGGATCGTTCCTTGATTACACCGAGGAGCGGGGCAGCGACAAACACCGACGAATAGGTGCCGAGGACGACACCGACGAGCAAGGCCAGGGCGAACTCACTGAGTGCCGTTGCTCCGAGCACGCCCGCGCCAACGATCAGCAGCGACAGGATAGGCATGAGTGATGAGATGCTGGTGTTGATCGAGCGCATCAACACCTGGTTCATGGAGACGTTCACGATGTCGGTGTACGGCACCCTGTGAGCTGCGAACCGTGTCTCGTTTTCGCGGATGCGATCGAACACGACGATGGTGTCGTACAAGCTGTACCCAAGAATGGTCAGGAACGCGATCACCGTGGCCGGTGTGACGGTCAGTCCGAGAATGGAGTACACGCCAACACTCACCACAACATCGTGTGCCATGGCAACCAATGCCGCCGCTGCCATCCGCCATTCGAAACGAATGGAGATGAACACGGCCACCAGTGCGAGGAAGATGACCAAGGCACGAACTGCCTTACCAGTGATGTCACTCCCCCAGGATGCACTGACGAGGTCGGACCCGACGTCATCTACTGCGACACCGGCAGTACTTGCGAGCGCTTCCCTGATCGCGGCGGGATCGACGGCTCCGGTGTCGACCAATTGCACCTTGATCGTGCTCTGACCATCACTCGACCGCTCCTGAAGGCGCGACCCGGAGGTGGGAACACCAAGGTCATCGAGGGCATCTTGGACGTCGCTGATCGAGATGGTTGTTGCAGGAACATCCCATGACTGTCCGCCCTCGAAATCGATGCCGAGCTCAAGCCCGCGTCCGAGGAGACCGGCAACGGTGGCAAGTACCAACACCGCCGATATCACAAGGCCGACTCGACGGCGCCGAGTGAACACGATCGCCGTCTGGCCGCGGTAGAGGCGACCGGCACCAGATGGAGCGATCTCCATGGGGGTATCGGCGCCGCTCATCGTGAACCCCCCAGGCCGAGGATGCGCCCGCTGGCATGGGCGCGACGAGATGCCATCAAGATGGATGCCGGACGGGTGAAGAACCAGCACACCACAAGATCGCAGAGCGTCGTGAGGCCCAGATACAGCGCAAAGCCCTTCACCGACCCAACCGACAGCCAAAACAAGATCGCGGCTGCCATGACCGATACCAGATCGGCTGCCACAATGGTGCGCCAGGTGGCGGCAAAACTGCGAGGAGCGGCATTGCGGGGTGTTCGCCCCGTGCGTACCTCGTCCTTCAGTCGTTCAAAGAGAACCACGTAACTGTCGACTGTGACACCGATGGCCACGATGATGCCCGTCACCCCGGCCAAGGACAATGCGTAGTTGGTCGCCTGCGACACGAACGCGGCCAATGAATAGACGAGCCCACCCCAGATCACGAGTCCAGCGACGACAACTGCCGCGATCATTCGGTAGTACGCAATGAGGAATGCGAGCACTGCAATCACCCCAATACCACCTGCCCACAACGCCGCGCGTAGGGATTCGTCGCCTGCACTCGCCGACACGGTCTCCACACGTTGCGCCTCAACGCCCACCGGGAATGCACCGCGGTTGAGTACGCGTGCAAGATCGCGGACCTCTTCCTCGGTGAATGATCCAGTGATTTCGACCCCGGTGGTGAACGAGGGCTGGTTCACGACTGGAGCCGATTGCACGACGTCGTCCAACACGATGGCAAGTTGCCGCGACGGACAATCGGGCCCACCCGCGTAGCAGGTGGCGGCAATGGAGTTCCAGACCGCGCGACCATCATCTCGCAGATCCACCGTGGCGTACCACGAACCCGTGTC
>RGQW01000190.1 GCA_010029945.1 Actinomycetota bacterium
GTCGAAGTGTTCACCGATCAAGGGGTGGGCACCATGGTCGTTCCGGGCGGGGAGTCGGCATGAGTGCGTCCATGTCGTGGCAGGACCGCTGGGGCTCGGTCATGATGAACAACTACGGCACACCCGCCGTCATGCTGACGCGAGGTGCGGGCTCGCGAGTGTGGGATGCCGAGGGCAACGAGTACATCGATCTGATCGCGGGGATCGCGGTCAACGCTCTCGGGCACGCCGACCCACGCATGGCATCGGCGCTGTCCGATCAATTCACCACGTTGGGTCACGTGAGCAACCTGTATGCGTCCGAGCCAGGACTGGCGCTGGCGGAACGGCTCGTCTCGCTCGTCGGGGATGACACCGCACGGGTTTTCTTCTGCAATTCGGGTGCGGAAGCCAACGAAGCGGCCTTCAAGATGACGCGATTGACGGGGCGCTCGACCGTGGTCGTGGCCAGCGGGTCATTCCATGGACGAACGATGGGGTCGTTGGCGCTGACGGCGCAACCAAGCAAGGTCGATCCATTCCGTCCCCTTCCCGGTGACGTGGTCGTCGTGCCGTACGGAGACGCTGACGCGCTCGCTGGAGCGGTGGACGCCAGTACTGCCGCGGTGTTCCTCGAACCCATCCAAGGAGAGGGCGGAGTCATCGTGCCTGGCCACGACTACCTCGCGCACGCACGTCGGCTCACCGCCGATGTCGGTGCGCTGCTCGTCGTCGATGAGGTGCAAACAGGAATCGGGCGCACCGGGCACTGGTTTGCCTATCAGGCGTGTGGCGTGAGTCCTGACATCATCACCCTGGCCAAGGGGCTCGGTGGAGGAATTCCGATTGGCGCGGTCGTCGCGTGCGGATCCGCAGCATCGCTTCTGCAGCCAGGAATGCACGGGACCACCTTCGGTGGAAACCCGATCAGCGCAGCGGCTGGGCTGGCCGTTCTCGACGCGATCGAATCCGACGGACTCCTCGATCGCGCGGTTGAAGCCGGTGAACGGTTGACCGCGGGTGTGATGAAGGCCGCGGGTGGCCTGGTGACGGATGTTCGAGGCCGAGGTCTGCTGTTGGCGGCGGCGCTCACAGATCGGACGTCGGCTGAGGTCGAACGAGGATTGCGCAGCGAAGGTGTGCTGGCCAATCCGGTGTCGCCGGACGCGATCCGGATGGCGCCCGCCTTGAACATCCCCGATGACGACATTGATGCGGCTATTGACGCGTGGGGGCGGCTGACATGACGGCTCGCACTCTTCCCTCGTCCGTTGTTGCTCGCCGAGCCCGCATCGCGACGCTCGTCGTGGAGACCTCCGTCGCTTCGCAAGAGGAGCTCGGACGACTGCTGGCCGACGAAGGAATCAGCGTCACCCAGGCGACCTTGTCCCGCGACCTCGACGCACTCGGTGCGGTGAAAGAAGTCTCGGCAGATGGCGGAACGCGCTACCGCATTCTGGGGCAGCAGGAGTGGGATACGTCCTTGCCCGTCGGCGACGCGGCGCTTCCCCGGATCCTTCACGAAACTCTGCTGAAGGCGGAGGCGGCGCAGAACATCGCCGTTGTGCATACGCCGCCAGGGGCGGCTCAATACCTGGCTGGACACATCGATCGCAGCGGCTTGTTCGAGCCGGTGGGCTCCGTTGCGGGTGATGACACGATCGTCATCGTGATGCGTTCAGACTCAGCGGCTCACGATTTGTGTGAAACGCTGGTGAACTTGTCGGAGAAGGGCTAAGTCATGGCAAACCCAGCAGACTCAACACGCCTGTGGGGTGGGCGGTTCGCTGAAGGGCCGTCGGACGCGATGGCCGCCTTGAGCTTGTCGACGCACTTCGACTGGCGACTCGCGCCGTACGACCTCGCGCAAACACGAGTCCATGCGCACGTTCTCGCACGCGCTGGTCTGATCAGTGATGGCGACCTGTCCCGAATCGTGAGTGCTATCGACGAATTGAGCGCAGAGGTGGTCGACGGCACCGCGGCGCCAATCGCCGCGGATGAAGACGTGCACACCGCCATTGAGCGTCTGTTGATGGACAAGCTCGGAGACTTGGGTGGCGCTCTGCGCGCCGGACGAAGCAGAAACGATCAGGTGGCGACCGATTTCCGCCTCTATCTCCGCGATGCGGCACGCGCTATCGCTCAGGCAACCGTGGATCTGGTCGAAGAGTTGAACGCCCAGGCAACGCAGCACATCTCCACGGTGTCTCCTGGATTCACGCACTTGCAGCACGCCCAACCGGTGTCTTTCGGACACGAATTGGCCAAGCACTCGCATGCGCTCTTGCGAGACGTCGATCGGCTTGCCGATTGGGACGATCGCACCGCGCGATCACCCTTGGGGGCGGGCGCGCTCGCTGGGTCATCACTGGGATTGGATCCGCAACTCGTTGCGGCAGAGCTGGGATTCACATCGGCCCTCGACAACTCAATTGACGCGGTCAGTGATCGAGATTTCGTCGCGGAGTTTTGCTTCGTCGGCGCCATGCTGGCGGTGCACCTATCGCGCATCGGCGAGGAAGTCATTGTGATGGCCAGTCGCGAATTTGCCTGGGTCACGTTGCACGACGAGTGGTCCACCGGCTCGTCGATCATGCCTCAGAAGAAGAACCCGGACATCGCCGAACTCGCACGCGGCAAAGCCGGGAGACTGATCGGCAACCTGACAGGGCTCTTGGCCACGCTCAAGGCCTTGCCCTTCGGCTATAACCGAGATCTGCAGGAAGACAAAGAGCCGGCCTTCGACACGGTCGATCAACTGCTCCTCGTGCTGCCGGCGATGACCGGGATGATCCGGACGCTGACCTTCGATGTTGATCGCATGGCTGCGTCGGCCCCGGAAGGCTTCACCTTGGCCACCGATATTGCCGAATGGTTGGTGCGGCAGGGAATCGCGTTCCGGCAGGCGCACGAGATCGCCGGCGCGTGCGTTCGATTGGCCGAGGCGCGAGGCGTGGAGCTCAGCGATCTCACCGACGACGAGTTCGCGGGCATCGATGCCGCGTTGACCCCCAACGTGCGCAATGTGTTGACGGTGCAGGGGGCGTT
>RGQW01000020.1 GCA_010029945.1 Actinomycetota bacterium
ACGCTCGCTCAACTCGGGATCACCGGCAGTCAATTCCTGATTCTGTTCGCCGCCCTACGCGGAGTCGAAGGTTGGGATCAGCCGGGCACGAATCCGATCGCCGCCTTCGGGGCATTCGCGGTCAGCCAGATCATGCTGATGGTGCCCATCACGCCCGGCGGACTGGGAACGATGGACGCCTTAATGATTCAACTGCTGGTGAGTTCGGGTACCGACAAGGGTGCGGCCACCGCGGCGGACTTGGTCTGGCGAGCAACGTCATACGTCCCACAACTTGTCGTCGGACTGATCGCCCTGATCACCTGGTATCGACGCGCGGGTCGGGTGTTTGCGAACCGGAGTGTCGGTGCGGTCGGTGGCGAGGGCACGGACTAGTGTTCGGTACGACCTGGTCGTCGCGGGAGGGGAAGCCTTCGGCGGCCAGGTCCTTCACATTCCGGTGCACGGCACATTCGGCACGTCACAGACAGGTGCACATCACTTACGGTGCACGGTGGTGAAGGTGGATGTCGATGGCTGGTGAACAGGACGTTGATTGCTGACCGAAGGAACCGTCGGCCATGATGTTGCTGTGATCGCTGATCGAGAGCCCTGTGCACGTTTCGTCGCGGTGGGTGATTCCTTCACCGAGGGATTGAACGACGAGATTCGTGGCGACGGTCGGTATCGCGGGTGGGCGGACCGGGTAGCGGAATTGTTGGTAGCACGACAGAACATCGAGCAACTCTCGTACGCCAACCTCGCGATCCGGGGTCGCCTGATGCGGCAGATCAGGGACGAGCAGGTGCCCCAGGCGCAGGCATTGAAACCCGACCTGGTGACGGTGGGTGCGGGAGTCAATGACGCACTGCGGCGCACATTCAGCCTCGATGGCGTGTGCACCGACCTCGAGAACAGCGTGCGAGATCTCACGGCGGGCGGATCACACGTGCTGTTGTTCGCGTACGGAGATCCGTCGAGAAGGAGTAAGGCCCTTGGCCGAGTGGCGGACCGAATGCGCGCCTACCGAACGGCGACGCTGGACATTGCGGCCGCCTACGGATGCACCGTGGTCGATTTCTGGGGTATCGCCCTCTACGACGACACTCGATTGTGGTCCGCTGATCGACTTCACCTGTCGCCCATGGGGCATCGACTGACGGCAGAGGCGGTGATGGACGCTCTGGGCCTGGGGAGTGATGCCTGGAGATCGCCGGTGTCCGATCCTCCGCGTCCTGGATGGAGCCGGCGCCGCGGTTCTGATGCAGCGTGGTTCGTGGCGCACGCCGGGCCTTGGATCACCCGACGGATCCGAGGCGTGAGCTCGGGAACCGGGGTGGTGGCCAAGGACCCGACGTATCGCACTGTCCACAAGGCGGGAGCTTCGTTGCCACCGTTGCCATAACGGATGCTGCAAACGTGTCGTGCGGCTTCAGGCTTTGCCTATGCCGACGTCGCCCGGGCCTCCTCGACCGCCCGATCGCAGTGATTTCACGCTCACCACGGCTGCTCACATCGGGGCTGCGCTTCCCCATCTGCTTGGCTTCCATCCGGAGCAATCGATCATCTGTGTGTGGTTGAAACATCGTCAACTGGTGGTGACCCAACGAGCGGACGCGCCGGACGACGAGCAGTTCAGGGAGTATGCGGGCGCTCTGTTCGCTCCGGTGCGGGCGCTGGACGTCGACGAGGTGATCGTCGTCTATGTGGTCCAGGAACCTGCGGTCCCCGACGAACTTGTGCGGGCGCTGGCTACTGACTGCCCGGTGTCGGTGCGCGTCCATCTTCACATGCGTGGTGCCCACATCCGTGAGTGCAGTCCGGGTCATGATCATGGTGAGTCCTGGCGGTGGATCGGCACCAAGGAGAGGCAACAGGCGGCCGCGCATTTCACCGCTCCACACGCGCCTCGTCCTGCGCGGACGAGACAGGCTGTGGCAGAGGAATTGTCGTATCGGCCACGTGATGGCGAGGTCGATACCGATGATCACGCGCGGCATGGAATCCCACTAAACGATTTGATGGCTGCGTTGATGTCTTCGCCCCTACGGCTGTCCGCGGATGTTCTCCGGGCCAGTGTGTATTCCGTGGCTGCCCGCGATGCCGTCCTTTGGTGTGCGGCGCGCAAGACAGTGGTGGACAGGCGTGCGCTGTTGCGGCTTCTGGTCGAGGCGCTTTCCGCAACAGCACCCGGCCGAGCTGCCACCATCGCCGCTGCGACAGCAGTGGTTGCGTGGCTGTGCGGCGATGGAGTCCGCGCTAATGCCGCCATTGACCGTTGCTTGATCGAAGATCCTGACAACTACATGGGGACGTTGATCGCCGGAATCGTCCGTCACGGTGTCCCGCCGTCCGAACTCGAGTCGCTGCTTTGTGAGATGCCTGAAGAAACTCTCAACAGCGGTGAGTGCCGCGTGGACGAGGTTCGCCGTAGCCGCTATAGTCCGACGTAGGTCAAGAGATCCAGCGTTAAGCCCCGGCTAGCTGGACGGCAACCCTCCAACCGCGGTGGGGTGCTCCGGTGGAGACCTGGCCCTCTACGGGCAAGTGCGGTCTTGCGCAGGGCAAGGCCCCGGATGAATGCGAGGTCTGACATGCGCTGTACCTGTCCCATCTAGTGACCCGGCGCCACGCCCGTCGGCGGTGCGCGCCATCAGCACCCTTCTATCGGCGTCCCGAACGCCCGCCGAATCCTTGTTCGGCTCGGACGACAACGGGCTCATCGATAACCGCACGACAAGCACGACCACACGTATACGAAACGCATCACCAAGGAAACTCAAGGAGAATCACATGAGCGAGGGCTGGTCCTTCGAAACCAAGCAGATCCACGCGGGGCAAGCGCCCGACGGCGCTACCAATGCGCGCGCACTGCCCATCTATCAGACGACGTCGTACACGTTCAACGACACGACGCACGCAGCCAACCTCTTCGCACTGAAGGAGTTGGGCAACATCTACACCCGAATCATGAACCCGACGCAAGCGGTTGTCGAAGACCGCATTGCTGCCCTGGAAGGCGGCGTCGGTGGCCTGCTCGTGGCTAGTGGTCAATCGGCGGAGTTCCTCGCGATCATGAATATCGCCGAGGTGGGATCACACATTGTTGCCAGCCCCAGCCTGTATGGCGGGACGTTCAATCTGTTCCAACACACCTTGCCGAAGTTCGGAATCGAGGTGTCCTTCGTCGACGACGCCAACAATCTCGACTCGTGGCGCGCGGCCGTGCGACCGAACACCAAGGCCTTCTTTGGGGAGTCCATCGCCAATCCGCTGAGCGAGATCCTCGACATCGAAGGAATTGCGGGAGTTGCGCACGAAGCCGGCGTGCCCTTGATTGTCGACAACACGGTTGCCTCTCCGTACTTGATCCGCCCGCTGGAGTGGGGAGCGGACATCGTCGTCCACAGCGCGACGAAGTACATCGGTGGCCATGGCACGGCAGTCGCCGGAGCCATCGTCGATGGAGGCAGTTTCGACTACAGCACAGATCCAGGACGATTCCCCGGATTCAACACCCCCGACGACTCCTACAACGGGCTCGTGTATGCGCGTGACCTTGGGCCCGATGGTCTGTTCGGGGTCAATGTTTCGTTCATCATGAAGACCCGGGTGCAACTCCTTCGTGATCTCGGCGCTGCCGCTGCTCCTTTCAACGCCTTCTTGATCTCCCAGGGTCTGGAAACATTGAGTCTGCGCCTGCAGCGTCACAGCGACAGTGCGTTAGGTGTAGCGAAGTGGCTGGAGGATCGAGACGAGGTGCTCTCGGTCAACTACGCCGGCCTGGAGTCGAGCCCGTGGCACGATCTCGGCAAGAAGTACGCACCCAAGGGAACGGGAGGCGTTCTCAGTTTCGAGATCGCTGGTGGACTCGAGGCGGGCCAGAAGTTCGTCGAGGGGCTTGAGTTGCACAGCCACGTGGCGAACATCGGTGATGTTCGTTCGCTGGTTATTCACCCCGCGTCGACAACACACTCCCAGTTGACACCGGAACAGCAGCTGGCCGCGGGCGTGACTCCAGGCCTTGTTCGCTTGGCGGTGGGATTGGAAGCACTCGACGACATCCTGGCGGATCTCGACGCCGGCTTCCGATCGGCCAAGCAGGCCTGACCTTGTCGATACCGGCAGATTCGATCGACTACCAGGGTCCCCCTCCCGCGAGCGCAGCCTGGCGGGAGGGGGATGACCCTGGTGATCGCAAGTTCCTGACGATCGGCGAGTTCACCACTGAGTCCACGGTGGTTCTGCCGAACGTCACGGTGGCGTATGAGACGTGGGGGACTCTGGCGCCGGATGGTCACAATGCGATCTACATCTGCCACGCCCTGACCGGTGACTCGCATGTGACCGGCCCGGCGGGGCCTGGACACCGAACGGCTGGATGGTGGTCGGGACTCGTCGGTCCGGGAATGCCGATCGACACGGATCGCTGGTTCGTCGTATGCGCGAACGTCCTGGGGGGATGTCAGGGCACCACAGGTGCGTCGAGCGCCGATCCGGATGGGCTCCCCTGGGGCAGCCGCTTCCCAACCGTGACGGTGGCCGACATGGTGGACGTCGAGCGAGCGCTCGCCGACCACCTGGGCATCGATCAGTGGCTGCTGATGTTGGGTCCGTCGCTGGGCGGTATGCGTGTTCTCGAGTGGCTCGTTCGGTACCCAGAACGCGTGCGAGGGGGATTGGTGCTCGGGTCCACGGCTGCGGTTACCGCGGATCAGATCGGCACACACGGCGCACAGATCGAAGCTATCCGAGCCGATCCCGCATTCAACAACGGTGACTACTACGACGCACCGGCCGGAGGCGGCCCGCACCGTGGCATGGGGTTGGCGCGGCGCATTGCGCATTTGACGTACCGCAGTGAGACCGAGCTCGACCTGCGCTTCGGACGCAGCCCGCAGCGAGATGAAGATCCCTACGGTGCCGACGGGTCGCGGCCACGAGGTCGCTTCGCCGTCGAGTCCTACCTTGATCATCACGCGGATAAGCTCGCCCGACGTTTCGACGCCAATACCTATATCGCGCTGACCGAGGCAATGAGCTTGTTTGACGTTGGTCGCGGCCGAGGAGGAGTTGCGAGCGCCCTGGCGACCATTCACGCACCACTCACGGTCGTGGGAATCGACAGTGACCGACTGTTCCCACTGCGGTTGCAATCGGAATTAGTAGAACTCACCCCCGGTGCGGATGAACTCCACGTCCTTCGATCCCCCTACGGCCACGATGGTTTCCTCGTGGAGGACGAGCAGGTGGGGGCGTTCATTCACCATGCGATCGAGCGCGCGACCTCGGACCAGCGCGGACACCCTCGTCCCTGAGCGGACGCACTCATCCACAGGCGTATTGCGACGGGTATCCCGGGAAACCGCCCTGGACGTACGGTCGATAGGTGCCACACCGAGAGCCTCGACGCGGCCTGATGAGGGGCGCGAGTGTGTGGGTTGGCGTCTGCGCGGCCGTCGGTCTCGGCCTGGTCTTCGGCGTCGGTTTTAGTGTCTCCGAAGGGTCGTCAGTTGCCCGGGCGGTGGAGGTAGGTGGCGTCGACATCATCGGGGACGACGAGGCTGATCGTTTCGTCGGATCTGGGGCGGTCTTCCTGCCGTCGACCGTGTCTGCGGCTCGTCGGCAGCAGGCAGCCTGGTGTCACGGATGCCGATGGAAGGTCACCACCCCTTGCCTGCGAGAGGACGAGCACAGCGACGCTGGATGCCGAGGCAGTGTTTTGGGCTGCCCCCAGGGCCGGGAGATTGGTCGAGCCTGGCTTGCTCGCCCCGGTGCAGATTTCGAACCGGTGGGGTTGTTCTGTCCCCACGACGGGGAGGTGACGTCGGTCGCGGACATGAGCACTCGCATCCGAGGCGACATCGTGGAGAAGGTGCCCCCGCTGTCCCCGCAATGTTTGCCGGCGCGAGGTGCAGTCGTGGGCATCGACCTGCACTGCCGATCGGGCCAATCATCCGCTCGGCTGGGATGGTCCTCCACGGTGGTCGGCCATGCGGTTGTCGCCGAGGCGAGCGCGACGTGGTCCTGGGCCTTCGAGCAGAGGGCTCGAGCGGGCGTGAGTACGCCAACGGCGACGCGAGAGTGGGTCCACACCGTCGGCTTCCCTGGAGGGGTGTATCCCGATAGGGGAGTTCGGCAAGGCTTCACCGATGTCGGACGGCACCTCGTACGAGTGCAGTCAGCGTGGCGCGGCCGCTACTGGGTCGATGGTCTCGGGCCCTTCGACGTGCAGGATCCGGTGCGCCAGGAGCACGCCTGGGAGGTGGACGTCGGGTCCGCGGTGGGGGTCCTCATGCACTAGCGGGTCGGGCATGGCAGACTTCTGCTACGCCCGACGAGCCGGACACGGCTTGACTCGGGCTCTTGTCGTGGCTCTCGATCATGCCCCAAGGAAAGGTGCGCCCACTCACAATGGCAACAACCGCAACGAAGGCGAAGAAGACCTCTGCAAAGAAGGCTCCTGCGAAGAAGGCGGCCGCGAAGAAGACCTCTGCAAAGAAGGCGGCCGCGAAGAAGGCGCCCGCGAAGAAGGCTCCGGCCAAGAAGGCTCCCGCGAAGAAGGCTGCTGCCAAGAAGACGGCCGCGAAGAAGGCTCCTGCGAAGAAGGCTCCTGCGAAGAAGGGCTCGGGTGAGGAGCAAACCGTCGAGGTCGTGGAGCTGGACGGAGAGGTGGTTGAGGTCGAGTCAGGTGAGGAACCCGATCTGAAGAAGGCCGCGACGCTGGAAGCTGAACTTGAGGCCGATCTCGAGGTGGACCTCGCCGAAGTGAAGTCCGAGGAGAGCAAGGACGAGAGTTCGGAGAATCCCGACGGTGCTGAGTTCGTGCTCTCGGACGTGGATGACACCGACGAGCCTGTCCAGACGGTGACCGTCGCCGGTGCAACGGCCGATCCAGTGAAGGACTACCTGAAGCAAATCGGCAAGGTCGCCCTGCTGAACGCCGAGCAAGAGGTGGAACTGGCCAAGCGCATCGAAGCTGGCCTGTTCGCAGAGGAGATGCTCGCCGAGACGAAAAAGATCGATAAGAAGACGCGGTTGGATCTGGAGTGGATCGCGACCGATGGTCGCCGCGCCAAGAATCACCTATTAGAAGCGAACCTTCGCCTGGTGGTGTCACTCGCCAAGCGCTACACGGGTCGCGGCATGCTGTTCTTGGATCTCATCCAGGAGGGCAACCTCGGCCTGATCAGAGCAGTGGAGAAGTTCGACTACACCAAGGGCTACAAGTTTTCCACCTATGCGACGTGGTGGATCCGTCAGGCAATCACCCGTGCCATGGCCGACCAGGCACGGACTATCCGCATCCCCGTGCACATGGTGGAGGTCATCAACAAGTTGGCGCGAGTGCAGCGGCAGATGTTGCAGGATCTCGGTCGCGAGCCCACGCCGGAAGAGTTGGCCAGGGAACTCGATATGACCCCGGAGAAGGTCGTCGAGGTACAGAAGTATGGACGTGAACCGATTTCGCTGCACACCCCGCTGGGAGAAGAGGGAGACAGCGAGTTCGGAGACCTGATTGAGGACTCGGAGGCCATCGTCCCGAGTGACGCCGTCTCATTCACTTTGCTGCAAGAGCAACTTGAATCGGTTCTCGAGACACTTTCTGACCGGGAAGCGGGCGTGGTCCGGATGCGCTTCGGGCTTACGGACGGGCAGCCAAAGACACTAGACGAGATCGGCAAGGTCTACGGGGTCACTCGGGAGCGGATTCGGCAGATCGAATCGAAGACGATGTCGAAACTTCGTCACCCGTCACGTTCACAGGTGCTCCGCGATTACCTCGACTAGTACCTCGCGGCACTCCGTGATTTAGTCCTGCGGTGCGTCGGTTCCATCCGCCGGCACACCTGCGTCAAGCCGGTGTGTCTCGTCGATGATTTCCTCGGCCTTGGGTCGCAGGGCCTCTTCGTGTCGACTCCAATGGTGACCACAGAACTGTAGGTCGGCTCCGCCAGGAAGTAGGACGCGTACGTACGCTTGAGCACCACATCGATCGCAGCGGTCAGCCGCGCTGAGCGTTGGGGCTGTGAGCGTTGTAGTCATCAGACCTCCTGATCGCGGTGCACCTGCTAGATGTCACCTGGTAGTTCTCAGTCTTACACGGTATTCCCGATTTCGCCGTGTTCTAAACACTGAATTCGCCGGTGGCGAAACGGGTCGGCGTGGCTGGCGACCACCCTGAACATGCAGCTGAATAGGGGGTGATCGGCAGCGAGCCGATCCGCGCAAGTACCGCCCAGTGGCGATAGCGTTCACGAAATGGCGGCGAAGAAGACCACCGGGGCCTACTCGGCCCGGGATCTGGCGGTTCTTGAGGGCCTCGATGCGGTGCGCAAGCGGCCCGGCATGTACATCGGAAGCAACGATGGCCGCGGGCTGATGCACTGTTTGTGGGAGATTTTCGACAACTCCGTGGACGAGGCGCTGGCGGGGCATTGCAGCAAGATTGAGGTGGTCTTGGAGGCCGGCGGGTCGGTCCTTGTCAGTGACAACGGACGAGGTATCCCGGTCGATAAGGAGCCGAAGACCAAGTTGTCCGGCGTGGAGCTCGTGATGACCAAGTTGCACGCCGGAGGCAAATTTGGTGGCGGGTCGTATACGGCGTCCGGCGGCTTGCACGGTGTGGGTGCATCGGTTGTTAACGCCCTAAGTTCCCGACTCGACGTCGAAGTAGACCGGTCAGGAAAGACCCATGGAATGTCCTTTCGTCGTGGTGTCCCGGGAGTGTTCGAGGGCACTGGGCCGGACGCGGAGTTCCAACGAGCCAAGGGTCTGAACGTGGTGGGCAAGGCGCCGCGAACGAGAACGGGCACTCGGGTGCGGTGGTGGGCCGATCCGCAAGTGTTCACCAAGGATGCCGACTACGACAGGGTCACACTCAGAGAGCGCGCGGTGCAAAGCAGTTTCCTGGTGCCTGGACTGTCGATCACGCTGCGCGACGAACGGGACGAAGGCGATATCTGGGAAGAGACGCTGGTGCACAAGGGCGGCATAACCGAATACGTCGAGTACCTCGCCGAGGGAGCGAGTGTGTGCTCGGTCATCCGATTGCGGGGTAGCGGGAACTTCCATGAGACGGTGCCTGTTCTCGATGGCAAAGGTCACATGACGTCCCGGGATGTCGAACGAGAACTAGGCGTAGACATTGCCCTGCAGTGGGATGAGGGATACGACGCCACCACCAGGAGTTTCGTCAATGTGATTGCTACCTCTCAGGGAGGCACGCACGTCGCCGGTTTCGAACGAGCGCTTGTCAAGGTCGTGAACGATCAGTTGAAAAAGGCCCGCATTCTCAAGTCGTCAGAAGCCTCGGTTACTAAGGACGACGTCATCGAAGGACTGACAGCCGTTGTCACCGTCCGGCTCGCTGAGCCGCAATTCGAGGGCCAGACGAAAGAGGTTCTCGGGACGCCCGCGGTGAGCAGGATCGTGGGCAACGTGGTCACCAAGGAGTTGGGGCAGTGGTTCACCAAGCCTCCCCGGGGTGAGAAGGCTGCCGCACGTGCGGTGCTCGACAAGGTTGCCGCAGCCATGCGGACCCGAGTTGCCGCACGCGCGCATCGGGACACTCAGCGTCGGAAATCGGCACTGGAAACCTCCACGTTGCCGGCCAAGCTCGTTGATTGCCGACGCAGCGAGGCCGAAGGGACAGAGCTCTTCATCGTCGAGGGTGATAGCGCACTAGGCACGGCGAAAAGTGCCAGAGACGCAGACTTTCAGGCCCTGCTGCCCATACGAGGCAAGATCCTGAATGTTCAGAAGGCTTCGCTTGCGGACATGTTGAAGAACGCTGAATGCGCAGCCATTATTCAAGTGATCGGTGGCGGATCGGGTCGAAGTTTCGACCTCGACAGCGTTCGCTACGACAAGATCATCTTGATGTCGGATGCCGACGTCGATGGAGCACACATTCGTTGCCTGCTGCTCACGCTCATCCATCGATACCTGCCGGGCCTTCTTGAGGACGGCAGGGTTTTCGCAGCCGTACCACCGCTCCACAGGATTGAAATCCTCGGAAAAGGTGGGAAGGGAAGCGAGGTGGTGTATTCGTACTCCGACAAGGAGATGCAATCCATCGTCAAGACGGCCACATCCAAAGGCAAGCGCGTGAAGGAGCCCGTGCAGCGGTACAAGGGACTTGGTGAGATGGATGCCGGTCAATTGCGCGAGACCACGATGGATCCAGCGAAGCGCACGCTGCGGCGCATGACGGTGGGCGATGGGACCGAATCGGCGGGGGTCTTCGATCTGTTGATGGGGGAGCACGTAGCACCGCGCAAAGACTTCATCATCGCGGGAGCGCGGGAACTGGATCGAACGCGAATCGATACCTAAGCCCGTCACCGGGATTACTCGATGCCCTGCCAGAATGTCGTGAGTTGATGTGGACCCACGCCGGGGCCCATTGGGAAGGAGGAGTCGTTCATGCTCGTCGACACCGAGCAATCGTTCCCTCGTGATGAGTTTGAGGACATCCTCGAGGCAAACCACGCCTTCGCATCTACCTTCCACGATCCGGGTAGAACGGGGCGCGCGGCCAAGGGTCTAGCGATCATTACGTGTATGGACTCGCGGATCGACCCTCTGGCCGTGGTCGGAATGCGTGCCGGGGACGCGAAGATTCTGCGAAATGCTGGCGCCCGCGTCACCGAGGATGTGTTGAGAACGCTCGTCCTTGCAACTCACCTTCTCGGCGTCCATCGAATTCTCGTGATGCCGCACACGGATTGCCGGATGGCCAGTGGAGACGAAGCCGCCGTACACGAAGCGATATTCGACGCCTCGGGGATCGACGCCCGTTCACTCGAGATCCGCACGGTGTCGGATCAACGCCTAGCTCTGACGTCGGATGTCACACGGATCAGAACATTCCCGTTCTTGCCGGAAGAGGTGGTCGTGGCGGGAGCGATCTACGACGTACACGAGGGAACGTTGACTACGGTGGACGCGTGACATCAAAAGTCGCCGTCGTGGGGTCAGGTCCCTCCGGGATGTATGCGGCAGACGCCCTGCTGCAACAGGGTCTCGAGGTTGACGTCTTCGACAAGTTGCCTGTGCCCTTCGGGTTGGTCCGGTACGGCGTTGCCCCGGACCACGTCAGCATCCGCTCGGTGCGCGACACGCTTGATCAAGTCTGGGACAAGCCCGGGATTCGCTTCTTCGGCAATGTCGAGGTCGGTCGTGACATCTCGATCGAGGAATTGAAGTCTGGCTACGAGGCGGTGATTCTGACCTACGGTGCATCCTCGGATCGGCGTCTGGGGATCGAGGGCGAAGACCTCGCCGGAAGCGTGGCGGCGACCGATTTCGTTGCTTGGTACACGGGCTACCCCGATTATTCGGGCCCCGACTTCGATGCCCAGTTGCCCAACGTGTCATCCGTTGCCGTCATCGGTGTCGGGAATGTCGCCGTGGACGTCGTGCGGGTCTTGAGTAAGTCCGAAGAGGAACTCGCGCAGACCGATATGCCACGGCATGTCCTCGACACCCTCCGCGATGCGCCCATTCGTCGAGTCGTTCTGGTGGGGCGGCGTGGTCCGGTCCAGGCATCTTTCACAACCAAGGAGTTGAAGGAGCTTGGTGAGCTGGCCGAAGCATCCGTGGAGGTTCGAGGCGCCGATCTTGATCTCGATGACTGGAGCGAAGGGCAGCTGGCGGAGAACAAGGTCGCCTCGAGAAATGTCGGGGTGATGCGGGAGTGGATTGAGCGGCCGGCCCGACAGGATGCCAAGCGTTCCATCGACATGCGTTTCTTCTCCCGTCCGGTCGGTATCGACGGCAGTGACCGTGTCGAGCGGTTGACGCTCGAGCGGACACACCTGACCTCGGAGGGGCGCTTAGAAGGAACCGGCGAGTTCGAAGATCTTGACGTTGATCTGGTGGTCCGGAGTGTGGGCTACCGCGGTGAACCCATGCCCGAGGTCCCCTTCGACTCGGGCAACAATGTGATTCCCAACGTCGACGGCCGGGTGATGGACGGGGACACAGCTCTTACCGGTGTGTACGTCGCGGGGTGGATCAAGCGGGGACCGACCGGGATCATCGGCACCAACAAGAAGTGCGCAGTGGGGACCGTCGCGTCGGTGCTGGCAGATCGTGAAGCGGGGCTGCTCACGCCCGCGGACGGATCGGCTGTGGTCGATTCACTTGCCGATCGAGGCATCGTGCCGGTGGATATCGCGGGGTGGCGAGCGATCGACGCGAAGGAAAAGGAACACGGCGCCGCACAGGGCCGGCCCCGGGAGACCGTCTCCTCTACCGCGGAGTTACTCGCGATTTCCGCTACTGCTCACGCCACTTGATGCCGCAGCCCATCGACGGCTTGCCACCGGTGTACGTCTGACCCGAGCGTGCCGCCTCGACGGCCGACAGTAGGTGAGCGCCATCCACCGGTTGTGGTTGTCTCGGGCGCGCGTCATCCATGGCGCCTCGGTAGGTGAGATTCCCGGCAGCATCGAAAACGAAAAAATCCGGAGTGCAGACAGCGCCGAAGGTGCGCGCCACATCCTGGCTGGTATCCACAAGGTAATCGAAGTGCCACCCCGCTCGCGTTGCCTGATCGCGCAGCCCAGGAACGTCATCATCGGGATGCGTTTCGACGTCGTTGCTGCAAATGGCTACCCAGGCGACGTCGGGATGGGCAGCGGCGATCGCACCCAATTCAGTTTCCACTGATTGGACGTACGGGCAGTGGTTGCACGCGAAGACGACAACGCACGGACGGCCCTTGGCGAGGGCAGTGACCGACGTGGGCTCGCCGTTGAGATTCGGGAGGGTGACATCGGGAAGGGTGCGAAGTTCGGTTGCGTTCGACTCAACAGCCACGGATCCGCCTAAGGAGTGTCAGGGTGCTTTTCGGAGGGGGCACCGGCTATCTCAGCCTGCCACACGGTACGCATGGTGGGCGCGGCACCGCAGGACGCGGGAGCTTCGATCGTCTGGTCGGTGCACGTGACGCGCCAGGTGCCGTTATCGACCGTTTCCACGTCCACTGTTGTGGAATCTTCACAGGCCCCATCGGGACCGACACGAAGGTACGTGCGGGCGTTGGCGGGCATCTCGTGAGCGGAGCGCACCGCCTGATCGGCGGCTTGGGCAGCGGGGCTGAGGTAGCTGGCGCCCCGCAGAAACTCTGCGGACGGTTCGCTGCCGGCTGGATAGAACCCAGCAGCGTCGAGACGACCGTAGAGCCGCCCGGAGGGAAGAAACAGACAGGTCGGGGCGAACCGATGTCCTCCCAAGTGGCTGCATTCCCGCACGTGAGCATCGGGGGCAGCCGCTTGTCTGGCGAGGGCGTACCCACGGCCCGACGTCGCACAACACACGTCCCGTTTGCCATGCGTACAGACGAACTCCCAGGCTTCTTCCATCGGCACACCGAAGTCCGGCAGGACGCCCTGACCGAGGGCTTCGAGATCCCACTGCAGCAGCGTGGACACGTCCGTCATCTGGCCGTGCCGGCCGATGCCTCCCGAGGGGCCGCAGGCGGCCACCCACACGTGGCGCGAGGGCGCGGGACTGCCCGGTTCGTTGTGGGAGCTTTCGCGTCGCGCGCCACTGGGCCGAGCCAGGATGGTGCGCACTCCGTGCGTGTCGAGAGCCGTGCGCAGGTGCTCGACGCAATCGCTGTTAAGCCCGGAGTCTTCGAGTGCGTCCCGACCCCACGGCCCGACATGCTCGATGACGATCCACGCCCTCGCCGACGGAGCCGACCCGGCGAGGGGCTCGTGGGTGTCGACAGAGCGCTGAGAGCACGGTGCGTCGGTGGAGGTCATGGACCTATGGTTCCGCCAAACGCAGCGACGGGGGCGCTCGGGGGAGTACCGGTGGCGTCTCGCTTGTCGGTAGGCGCGGGCAGCGTCACGGGCTTTCCCGCCGCGGTGGCCCCTCGAACAGGGCCGGGCCCCACCCACGCAAGGGCGATCTCGTCCTCACTCGCCCGAAGTTTGTGACAGCGCACCCCCTTCGTTGCTCGACCCTTATCGGGAAAAACCGACAAGGGGCTGATCTTGACGGACCCGAGTTCGGTTCCGGGGAGTGCGCTAGACGACCCCGCCAGCGTCACCACCATGGCCTGATGTCCGTCGTCACTGGCGCCAGCAACGGCGCCGAAGAAGACCGCTCGTGCATCGCTCGGCATCGAGATGCCCGCCATCCCGGAGGCGCCGGCACCCTGCACCCGGACCGAGGCTGCAGGAAAGGTCAGCACGTTGCCCTCTGATGTCACGAATGCCAGGCGAGCATTCTCTGCCATCGCCTCGGGGGTGAAGGTGGCTCCCACCACCAGATCGCCATCATCCAAGGCAATGATCGATGCCGATCGCGTACGCGCCGACGGTGCGGGCACGGTCACTCGCTTGACAACCCCTCCCCGGGTACCGAGCGCCACTGTCGCGGTGCCGTCCACCGGAGCCAGGCCTACGACACGCTCGTGAGGCTCGAGATCAACGAAGGCACCCAAGGGTGCACCGGCCGCGAGAGACGGGATGTGAGCCACGGGGGGAATGGAGGGTAGGTCGACGACGTCGAGGGACACCACCCGTCCGGTGGTGGTCAGTGCACCGACGGTGCCTCGCGTGGTGGCCGGAGAGGTGGACGTGATCACGTCGTGAATCGAACGGCTGTCGTCTGTTGCCGCTGCGGGTGTGACCGCTGAGGTGCGGGCGATCAATCCAGCGCTCGACAGCAAGACGATGCACGGCTCGTCCTTGACTTCAAGAGCTGCCTCGCTGCCGTATGAGGCGGCGGGGGATTTGGTCGCTTTGATGACGGTCGGTGCCGCCCCTTCGCGCAACTGGGTGCGTCGCGGGGTCGCTAGGGCGGCGTTCACCTCAGCCAACTCCGTGGAGACAACATCGCGCAAACGATCGTCGTCCGTGACGATGGCCTGCAGATCGTCGATTGATGAGCGCAGTTCATCCGCTTCAGCCTCGAGTTCGATCCGACTGAACTTCGTCAGGCGCCGCAGGGGCATGTCCAGGATGTAGGTGGCTTGGACCTCGGTGAGATCGAAGACCGTCATCAGGCGTTCCTTCGCTTCCGCGGCATTGTCGCTGGCGCGAATCAGTTCGATGACTTCGTCGATGTCGACGATGGCCACGAGCAGTCCGTCCACCAAGTGCAATCTGTCGGCGGCCTTTTGCCGACGGAATTCACTGCGACGACGAACGACCTCGCATCGATGGGTGACGAACTGCTCCAGCATGTCCCTGAGTCCCAGCGTTTGCGGTTGACCATCGACGAGAGCGACCGCGTTGATCGTGATGCTGTCTTCGAGGGGGGTCATTCGAAAGAGCTGCTCCAGCATCGGTTCGGGTGCAATGCCGCTCTTGAGCTCGATGATCAGTCGAAGGCCTGATTCTCCATCGGTCAGGTCGACGACGTCGGATATGCCGGTCAACTTCTTGGACTGCACCAGATCCTTGATGCGCTCGATGACCCGTTCCGGTCCAACGCCTGCGGGAAGGGATGTCACGACGATTCCGCGTCGGCGCGGCGTCACGTTCTCGACGGCCGTGGTTGCCCGCAGCCGGAACGATCCACGGCCAGTGGTGTACGCGTCGCGAACACCGTCGAGTCCGATGATCTCGCCGCCCCCGGGATAGTCGGGGCCGGGAACGAAAGCCATCAGTTCTTGGACGTCCGCTGCCGGGTTCTCCAGGAGATGTCGGGCCGCGGCAATGACCTCGCCGAGGTTGTGTGGAACAAGATTGGTGGCCATGCCGACGGCGATACCGCTGGCACCGTTGACGAGCAGGTTCGGAAACGCAGCGGGTAAGACGATGGGTTCGCGCTCTCGCCCGTCGTAGTTTGGAGCAAAATCAACAACGTCCTCGTCGAGTCCGGCGGTCAATTCCAGAGCCGGTTCGGCCAAACGTGCCTCGGTGTAACGCATGGCGGCCGGTCCATCATCAGGAGAACCGAAATTGCCGTGGCCATCGACCAGAGGCAGACGCAAGGTGAACGGTTGGGCGAGCCGGACCAACGCGTCGTAGATAGCCGAATCACCGTGCGGGTGAAGACGGCCCATCACCTCTCCGACCACTCGTGCGCTCTTCACGTGTCCCCGGTCGGGTCGCAAGCCCATTTGGGCCATCTGGAAAAGAATGCGACGTTGCACGGGTTTGAGGCCGTCGCGAGCGTCCGGCAGGGCCCGGGAGTAGATGACCGAATACGCGTACTCCAGGAAGGACGCGCTCATCTCCTCGGAGACGTCGGTATCAAGAATCCGGCCACCGGCGGTCGCG
>RGQW01000191.1 GCA_010029945.1 Actinomycetota bacterium
TCGTCGGTCAGACCGTCGAGCGGAAGTTCGTCACCGCGATCGCGGACGTAATGCTGCGCCGCATGGAGGAAGACGACTCGATCGTGGTCATGGGCGAGGACATCCACAAACTCAACGGAGGGCCGCGCGGAGCAACCAAAGGACTCAAGGACGCCTTCCCCGATCGGGTGCTTGGCACGCCGATTTCCGAAGCCGCCTTCACCGGCCTGGCCGGTGGCATCGCCCTGGATGGCCGATACACCCCCGTGGTCGAATTGATGTACGCCGACTTCATCTGGGTTGCCGCGGACCAGATCTTCAACCAGATCGGCAAGGCGCGTCACATGTTCGGCGGGCAGCACGACATGTCGTTGGTCATGCGGGTGAAGATCGGAACGCGCACCGGGTACGGATCCCAGCACTCCATGGATCCAGCCGGAGTGATGAACACGTCCCCGGGGTGGCGCATCGCCGCGCCTGCGACGCCACTGGACTACATCGGCATGATGAACAGCGCCCTGCGCTGCAAAGATCCCGTGGTTGTTCTCGAACACGACGCCGATCTGTATAAGACCTCGGGAGAGACGCCCGAGTCCGATCTCGATTTCCACATCCCTGTTGGTCGAGCCGCAATTCGTCGACAGGGCAGCGCTGTGACGGTTCTGACCTACCTATCCATGGTGCAGCAATCTCTCGATGCAGCCGAATCCAGTGGGGTGGACGCCGAAGTCATCGACCTGCGATGGCTCGACGCAGCAAGCATCGACTGGGACACCATCGGAGAGAGCATCCGCAAGACCAACAACGTCATGATCGTGGAGCAAGGGAGCCGGGGGACCTCGTACGGAGGGTGGCTGACCGACGAGATTCAACGCCGCTATTTCGATTGGCTCGATTCACCGATCCAGCGGATTTCCGGCGCGGAATCTGCGCCCACCATCAGTGCCGTGCTGGAGAAGGCGGCCCTGCCGAACGAGGACACCGTCGCCCAAGCGCTCGTCGACCACTTCGCGACACCGCACGGGAGTCGATAGATGCCGCGCCTGCTGCGTATGCCCGGCATCTCCGCCGATGCCGAAGAAGTGGTCTTCCTCGAATGGTGTTCAACGGTGGGTAGCACCGTCGCCGCGGGCGCGGCCATCGCCACGGTGGAAACCGAGAAGGCGAACGTCGACATCGAAGCCGAAGAAGAGGCCGTTCTGTGGCGGACCTTGATCGAACCCGGTGATGCCGTCGCCGTGGGTGCACCGATCGCCGTGCTAGCCGGCGTTGGGGAAGACGTGTCGGATGAAGGCAGCGTGCTGGACGCGTTGGGTCTGGCGACCACAAGCGCCGCGGCAGTCGAACACCACGTTGCTGATCACGACAAGGTCGAAGAAGGCGACGCGACAACGGAACCCAGAGCGACACCAACACCGGCCGAAGCGAATGCCCCCAGTCCTGCAGCAGACATCAGGGTTGATACGCCACAGGTCAACGGTCGACTCTTCGCATCACCGCTGGCACGCAAGTTGGCCCGGGACAACAACATCGCATTAGACAGTGTGGTGGGCACCGGGCCCGGTGGGCGCATCGTCCGCCGAGACATCGACCTCGTGCGGGAAGGTCGAGCCGTCCATGGTGCATCGCAACCGAGTGCCAGTCAGCCACGTGAAGGCCTAGGGCACCAGGCTATGCGTGCTGCGGAGTTCGCGGACATTCCGCACTCTGGAATGCGGCGTGCGATTGCGCGTGCGCTGACAGCGAGTAAGCAAAACGTCCCGCACTTCTATCTGGAATCCACCTGTCGGGTCGAATCGCTGCTCGAGATGCGCGAAACGATCAATAACGACTCGCCGGTGCGGATTTCGATCAACGACTTCGTGCTGAAAGCGGTCGGCAAAGCGTTGATGGACGTGCCGGAGATGAATGTCGTGTGGACGGACGATGCGGTACGCCGTTTCTCGACGGCAGATGTGTCGGTGGCCGTTGGCGGTGATCACGGCTTGGTGACTCCCGTCCTGCGATCGGTCGAATCCATGAGTCTGTCCCAGATTTCCGGTCACGTCCGAGACTTCGTCGACAGGGCCGGGAGCGGGAAGTTGAAGCAGGGCGAACTCGAGGGCGGATCCTTCTCGGTGTCCAACTTGGGCATGTATGCGGTGGAGAGATTCGCGGCCATCATCAATCCGCCGCAGGCCGGGATCCTCGCGGTGGGAGCCGTACGTGAGGAACCCGTGGTCACCAACGGTTCCCTCGGCGTCGGCTCGGTCCTCACGGTCACCCTGTCGGCCGACCATCGAGGTGTCGATGGGGTCGTAGCGGCGACATGGCTGAAGAGATTCACAACACTGATGGAGAATCCGGCATTGCTGCTTGCGTAGCCCGCGCCGGCGTACCTGTGCGTACGCGGGACGGGTGCCGTAGGGCAGATACATTGAGGAAGACTGCAGGGGAGACGCGGTGGCACCACGGGTAAGCATGGAGACCTTGGCCAAGGCCGCCTACTGGTACTACGTCCAAGACTTGAGTCAAAAGGAAGTCGCGCGGCGCCTGGGCACCAGCCAATCGAACGTGTCTCGGCTGATGAGGTCGGCCCGCGAGCAAGGGGTCGTGACGTTCGACATCTCCTACCCGATCCACCGCGAACTGGACTTGGAAGATGAGTTGCGGTCGGCATTCGACGAATTCGGAGTCCGTGATGTCGTCGTGTCACAGGCGTTCTCGGACACCCAGGCTCCAGCGGAGAGCCAAGCGGGAGTGTTGAGCCTCGCCAGATCCGGAGCCGAGTGGATCCAGGACAACGTCGTGGACCACGACACCCTGGCTCTCTTCTGGGGAACGACAGTCAAGGCCATGGTCGATGTGGCCCGGTTCGATCGCAGAATCGACGCTCACGTCGTGCAGCTCGCCGGAGAGTGGAGCGTTGACCCCGGACTGTCGGGTCACAACCTGGTGCGTGACCTCGCGGACAAGATGGGCGGTCGATACTCCTACTTCAACGCGCCTGCGGTCGCCGCTAGCGCTGAGGAAGCGGACGCGCTCTTGTCGACTCCC
>RGQW01000192.1 GCA_010029945.1 Actinomycetota bacterium
TAGACCAGCGACTTTCCGACATCGATGACACGGTCGTTGGCCTCTTCCTCCGCAACACTGATGCGAACGCCCTCATCAGGGAACGCCCGGATCGTGATTCCAGCCGCATCGCACGCCTGGGCGAATTCCTGCGTTCGCTCTCCGAGTCGAAGCCACACGAAGTTGGCGTGGCTTGGATGGATGTCCCAACCCTGGTCCGCGAGGGCTTGCCACACGCGGTCGCGTTCGTGGGATAGGTGTCGCACTCGTTCGAACAATTCGTCTTCGCACTCCAGAGCAGCCAGAGCGGCGTCTTCCGCGATGGAGGAGACCCCAAAGGGAAGTGCCGTTTTGCGCATACCTTCGGCGATGGGCTCGGGAGCAATTGCGAAGCCCACGCGCAGTCCCGCTAACCCGTACGCCTTGGAGAACGTACGCATCACCACAACGTTGTTTCGCTCGCGGAAGAAATCAAGACCATCGGGAACATCGGTGTCGCTGATGAACTCACGGTAGGCCTCATCGAGCACCACGATCACATCGGATGGCACCGCGTCGATGAACTCAGTGAGCTCCGCCCGGCGAACCGCTGCACCTGTGGGGTTGTTCGGGTTACACACGAAAACTATCCGCGTGGAGTCATCGATCGCCTCGAGCATCGACGGCAGGTCGTGGCGCTCGTCCGCCAGCAACGGCACCTGAATGCTGCGCGCACCCGTCATTTGAACCCAAATGGGGTACGCCTCGAAGCTCCGCCAGGGGTAGACCACACAGTCCCCTGGACCAGCCGCCGCCCAGATCAATTGGCCGACAACCGCGACGCTTCCGGTGCCCAGCGCAATCTGCTCCTCATTCACACCGAAGCGACGAGCAAGGGCGCCGGTGAGTCGTCTACTGAAAGGGTCCGGGTACCGGTGCACCGTGGCCGCCGCTTGTTCGATGGCGCGACGCACCGCCTCCGGTGGCTCGAACGGTGTCTCGTTGCTGGAGATCTTGAACGTCTCGATATCTGTTCGAGGGGCCGGCATCTGCCCGGCCTTGTAGGCGGGCAGCGAGTCGATTTCTGGGCGCAGCCGTGGAGCGTTCACGGGCCAAGACTATGGCGAGGACGCACCCCTTCGCCTTGCTCGCTCTGAGGCCGCTTACCTGGCAGCCTGACGGCATGGACCTGAACGCGAGATGGGCGTGACGGCATTGTGGACCTGACATCGTTGTCCCTGCGCCGCAGACTCCTATTCGTCCTCACGGCGTCCACCGGGCTGCTCGTGATCATCGCCCTGGTCATCGGCGTTCAGTACCTCGTCAGTTACAACGGTGCCCGGAATCTGCAGGCGAAGTTGTCACCCGCGGCCGAACTGTCCGACAACCTGCTGCTAGCTCAATCGTCCGCATCGGGTGACCTCAGCGACTACGTCCTTACCGGACGGGAACGAGCCCTCGTTTCCTACGAGACCTCCATTGCGGAGGCAAACTCGCTCATTCGCGCGCTCGAAGCAACGTTCGATGGCGACCCGCCCTTGCTCGGTCAGCTCGCCGGGGTGCGCGCCGCGCAAGAGGTGTGGTTGAACGACGACGCAACCCCGACCCTCGACGCCATGGACGAAGGTCGAACGGCGGCTGCCGCCCGTGCCACCAACAAACCCAAGGCATGGCGCTCCTACGACTCCATGATCGCCGCCACCATTGACTTGCGGGACGAAGTGGAAGACCAGCGCAATGCTGCTCGCGCAACGGTGTCGGCGTTCGGCACTCAACTCGGCGTATGGCTCTTCGTTCTCGCGGCGGTTGTCGCCCTCCTCGTTGCCTACTCGTCGGTGTCTTTGGATCAATGGGTCATCAAACCCTTGCGCTCCATCCGACGTGACCTACACCGTTCTGTTCGCGTGCCCCACACTCACCCGGTGCAGACGGTCGGACCACCGGAACTTCAAGCGGTGGCGGGTGATGCCGAGGACCTCCGGCGCACTCTGGTGGCAGAGATCGACGAGGCCACGGCTGCGCGCGATGGGCTCATGCAGGATGCGCCGCTGGTTGCCGCCATGCAATCGCTGATGAGGTCTCCGGTGCAGGGGTCGGTAGCGGGGTGTGAGGTGGCCGGAGTCTCTGCCACCGCCGAGGGGGTTCTCTCTGGCGATTGGTGGGATGCGATTCCCCTGGCCGATGACCGGCTGGCACTCGTGGTCGGAGATACGTCCGGTCATGGAACAGGCGCCGTACTGACCGCCCTGCGAACCAGAGATCTGCTGCGTGTGGCCCTGATAGAGGGACGCTCTCCTGGCGCTGCCTTCGCGTTCGCGTTGGACGCCATGGCGTTCGATGAAAACTTTGTGACGGCTTTCGTTGCTGTGGTGGATTCGACAGCGCACACGATCACCTACGCCAACGCGGGCCATCACCCGCCGGTAGTCGTCACGATCGACAAGGACACCCACGTGTGCTCGGGGACGGGCCCCTTGGTGAGTTCCCTCGGTGGCTCCTGGGAGGAGCAGACGGTGCCTTTCGAGCCGGGGAGCCTGCTCATCGCCTATACCGATGGCCTCGTCGAGAACCGCGCCCCCGACGGTGGCGATATGAACGTCGACGACCTGAGTCGCATCGTGCGGGGGTTCGAGCGGCCGGTTCGCCTTGATTCATCGGAGGTCCTGAGCCGCGTGGTGTCCCATATTCGCGAGCACGCAGGGAATTGGGACACGGACGACGTCACCGCCGTCGTCATTGGTCACCCGCTCATGGCACTATGACGGGATGCGACGAAATCTTCCACGTACGTACCGCGCCCTTGTCTCCGCACTGACCCTCGCCTTGGTGGCGGGGCTGAGCCTCTCCCTTGCTGGACCGGCCCAGGCCAAGAAGCGGGGCTTGACCAACTTCGATTCACTGAAGGGCCAGATCATCCCCTCGGAGATGTTCGGACTCCACGTGAAGAACGAGCAGTACGGCGTGTGGCCGTCCATTTCTTTCGGCTCTCTTCGGTTGTGGGACAACGACGTCGCGTGGTCCAACATCGAGACCGCCCCCGGGGTCTAT
>RGQW01000193.1 GCA_010029945.1 Actinomycetota bacterium
TGCGGTATCCGCGATGGGTCCATTCCAATCGATGCCGAGCTGCTGAGCTCGCTGCGTCGGCTCACCGATGACCGCCTGCGCGTCGACGCACCCGATCAGCGACGGCGTGGTGGCGATACAGAAGCGGCGAGTTGACCACACGCTGCGGCGATGTCATCGCCCCGGGTGCGCCGGACGGTGGCGCTGACACCACGGCCTTCAAGTGTCGCGCGGAAGGCCTCAACGACGCTCCGTGCAGAACCGCGTACCGGGTATCCCGGGGTGTCGTTCAACGGAATCAGATTGACATGAGCAATCGGTCGCAGTTGGCGACATAGGTCGGCAAGCGCTTCGGCCTGCTCCCGTGTGTCGTTGACCCCGGCGATCAGTGCCCATTCGAAGCTGATTCGGCGGCGACGCTTCGCCAAGTAGAACTTGCACGCATCCATAAGGTCAGCAATGGGGTAGCGCGAGTTGATGGGCACCAACCGAGTACGTGTTGCGTCGTCTGCAGCGTGCAGCGATACCGCGAGCGTGACCGGTAGGGGACGCTCGGCCAGAAGTCTGATTCCCGGGATCATCCCGACCGTTGAGACCGTGATGTGACGTGCCGAGAGTTCGTACTCATGGTGAATCGTCTCGATTGCCGGCCACAGATTCGGCTCGTTTGCCAGTGGCTCGCCCATCCCCATGAAGACGACATTGCTGAGTCGACGATTTGTGGCCTGCGACGCCGCACGTGCGCGTGCGACCTGCTCGACGATTTCACCGGTTGTGAGATGACGCGTGAAGCCCGCCTGACCGGTGGCGCAAAAACTGCAACCCATCGCGCAACCCACCTGAGACGAGACACACAGCGTTGAACGATCCGGATAGTGCATCAGGACCGACTCAATGAGCCCTCCATCGTCGAGGCGCCACAGGGTCTTCACGGTCTGACCATCGTCGGCGTGGGATTCCCTCACCGCCTCAAGCTGTGTGGGTAAGCGCTCGGCGATCATCGAGCGCATGGCCGCGGGCAGCTCGGTCCACTCCGACGGATCAATGCGAGGACTATGCAGGGCCGCCCACACTTGGTCAACTCGATAGCGCGGCTCACCCTCGAGAAGCTTGGCCAGCGTCTCGCGTGTTGCGGCGAAACGTCCAGTCACGTTCGAGATGCCCCCAGATGCATGACCCACGCACGCTCACGATGGTGAACACCCATTCCGAGTCTCGTGTACAGGTTCACTGCGGCCTCGTTCGACGCGTCGACGTACAGCATCGCCTCAGACGATATTGCTGCGCTGATGTGATGAAGGCCGGCGGCAACGATCCCGCGACCTAGCCCGGAGCCGTGATAGTCCGGGTCAACGGCCACGACATAGATCTCGCCCAACAACTCGTCATGCTCCGTAGCGTCGTGCCGCTTGGTCCAGCAGAACGCAATGACAACTCCATCTCGCCGGTGCACTCTCACATCTGCGGGATTGAACCACGGCGCATCGATCCGGCGTGACAGATCATCTGATGTCCAGCCGCCTTGTTCTGGATGATCGGCGAAGGCACGGTTGTTCACCCGGAGTGCAGCATCGAGATCGGAGGCAATGTCAATCGAATCCGTTGCGCAGGCAATCGATGCGAATTCCGAGCGGTGATCCGCAGTGAGTGACATCCTCATCTGCAGGAGTTCACGTTCGGGCCGCATGGAGAGATCCAGTGCGACTGTGTCCGCCCACGTCTCATGGGCGCTCACCCACCAAGTCAATGCGTGCGCACCAACCTTTGCGGTCTCTTCGCCGACGGCTGAAATCAGCTGCGCCGCGAGTGCGCCCGTCGGCGAGGTACTGACATGAGCGTGCGGCACGACGACCTCGAGCACATGCCGGCCGTGGCCCGGGGCTGCCATCGCGACCGCCATCGTCTCTCCATTGTGGTGTGCTCGACCGATGACAAGGTCGGGGGGTATGTCGCGCTCCGATTCAAGGACGACGCGGAGGTGGTCAGACAGGATTGGGTGACCATGTTCGCGTTCGGTCGCGGACACAAATTCGCGCGCCACGCGGCGCTCGGATTGGAGATCAGCGCCTGACGACACAAGCATCGACACCACAGCGCGACCCTACCGCGCACCCAGCGTGACTACCTGATGGCGCGCGACGTCCTCTCTAATGCCCGTTCAGCTCCTCGAAGTAGACGTTCGGCTTCATAGATGGCGAGAACGACATCATCCCTCTCCGTTCCGCGAAAGGGGTCGGCTAAATCAGCAACTCGATGTCGCGTTCTGGTCACCGCCTCGGTTACCGATGACAGCTCCGCGGCAAGAGTGGCGAGTCGATCCTCCATGGATCACACCCTAGGGTCGCTAGCGTTGTGCTGTGGCACGGGTTCGTGACGATCTCACGGTACTGAGCGGGTATCACTCGCCTCAGGTCGACGTCGACGTTCGTCTGAACACGAACGAAGCTCCTGCCCCACCTTCTGACGGTGTTGTGCGCGCCATGTTGGAACGCATTGCGGACCTGGAATTGAACCGGTATCCCGACCGCCAGGCCAGTGAATTGCGGCGGCTTCTCGGCCTCCGCCATGGACTAGACCCGAGCATGCTGCATGTTGGAAATGGATCCAATGAGGTGCTGCAACACATTCTTCTCGCATTTGGAGGTCCGGGGCGTACGGCCGTCACTTTCGGGCCGACGTATCAAATGCACAGCCACATCGCGGCGATCACTGGCACGTCGGTGGTGGATTTCGGACGCGGGGCTGATGGTCGTATCGATCCGGGTTGCCTGCATCAGGACCAAGCTCGTGACATCGTCGTCATCACCTCGCCGAACAACCCGACGGGGCTTGCCGAGTCGCACGACACCGTGCGCGGGTCGATTGTGCCCTGGTGTGCGGAGACTGATGCGGTACTCGTCATCGACGAGGCATACGTCGAATTCGCCCCGGAGGATCTGCTCGGCCTCATCGACGAGTACCCGTCGGTCATCGTCACGCGGACATTTTCCAAGACACTCGCCCTTGCGGGGCTCCGTTTGGG
>RGQW01000194.1 GCA_010029945.1 Actinomycetota bacterium
TCGCGGGTGTCGCCGAGCAGATAGATGAGCTCACCGTCCGGTCCCCAGGACATCGGCGTTCGCCGATCGACATCATCGATAACGCCCAAGACTCCGACAACAGGCGTGGGCAAGATCGCCGTGTCGCCCGTTTGGTTATAGAACGAGACGTTGCCGCCGGTCACCGGGATTCCCAAGACCGCGCACGCATCGGCCAAACCCCGCACCGCTTCCGCGAATTGCCACATCACTTCTGGATCTTCCGGCGACCCGAAGTTCAAGCAGTTGGTCACCGCGAGCGGGACTGCTCCGGTGACGCACACATTCCGATACGACTCCGCGAGCGCCAACTGAGCACCCGCGTAGGGGTCGAGCTTCGCGAAGCGTCCGTTGCAGTCGGTCGCGATCGCTACGCCTCTCCCCGATTCTTCGTCGACCCGAATCATCCCGGAGTCTTCGGGCTGGGAGAGGACTGTGTTTCCCCGCACGTAGCGGTCGTACTGGTCGGTGACCCACGACTTGTCGGCGAGATTCGCAGAGGCGACGAGTTCCAGAAGTGTGCTCAGAAACTCTTCCGGTCCGGGACGGTCGATGGTCGTGGCCTCATCTGCCTGCAACGCGTCTTGCCAGGACGGGCGATGGAACGGTCGCTCATACACCGGGCCCTCGTGGGCCACCGTGCGCGGCGGAGCGTCCACGATCCGCTCACCGTGCCAATCGATGGTCAACCGGCCAGAGTCGTTGACCTCACCGATCACGACTGCTTCGACATCCCACTTGCGGCAGTGAGACATGAAGTCATCGATCTTGTCCGGTCGGACGATGGCACACATGCGCTCCTGCGACTCGCTCATCAAGATCTCTTCAGGGCTCAGTGTCGGATCGCGCAGCAGCACTCGATCCAGCCACACGTGCATGCCACCGTCACCGTTGGAGGCGAGTTCGCTGGTGGCGCACGAGATACCGGCACCGCCAAGGTCCTGAATCCCCTCGACCAGTCCGGCATGCAGCACTTCGAGGGTGGCTTCGATCAGGAGTTTCTCCATGAACGGGTCGCCCACCTGCACACTGGGGCGCTTGGCTGGGCCTTCGTCGTCGAACGTCTCCGAGGCCAGAACCGATACGCCCCCGATGCCATCGCCGCCGGTGCGGGCGCCGTAGAGCACCACCAGGTTGCCCACGCCCTTTGCGCTCGCCAGGTGAATGTCCTCGTGTCGCATGGCGCCAACACACAGGGCGTTCACCAAAGGGTTGCCCGCGTAGGACTCGTCGAAAACGACTTCCCCTCCGATGTTGGGCAGACCGAGGCAGTTTCCGTAGCCACCCACGCCCGCGATGACCCCGGGGAGGACTCGTTTCGTATCCGCCGCATCGGCAGGTCCGAAGCGAAGAGGATCCATCACCGCGAGAGGACGTGCACCCATCGACAAGATGTCGCGAACAATGCCACCCACACCGGTCGCCGCTCCCTGATACGGCTCCACGTACGACGGGTGGTTGTGGCTTTCGACTTTGAACGTCACCGCCCAGCCATCTCCGATGTCGACGACGCCTGCGTTCTCCCCGATCCCTACCAGGAGCGCATCCGACGCAGGAGCCTTCTCACCGAACTGCCGCAGGTGCACCTTGCTGGACTTGTATGAGCAGTGCTCACTCCACATCACCGAATACATCGCAAGTTCGCTGCTGGTCGGACGACGCCCCAGAATCTCGCGGATGCGTTCGTACTCCTCGGGCTTCAGCCCGAGTTCGAGATACGGCTGCTCGACCTCCGGGGTCGTCGCCGCCTGATCGACGGTATCGATCATCGTTCGGCCCCGGCCATGAGCGATGACAGCGCGCTAGCGAAAAAGATCAATCCGTCGGTGCTCGGCCCGGTGAGTGACTCGACGGCGTGCTCGGGGTGCGGCATCAAGCCAACGACGTTGCCGCGCTCGTTGGTGATACCGGCGATGTCGCGTCGACTCCCATTGGGGTTGACGTCCAGATACCGCGCGATGACACGGCCGTCTCCTTCGAGCCGATCGAGGGTGTCCTCGTCTGCAACGTAACCACCCTCACCGTTCTTCAAGGGAATGACGATCTCCTGGCCGGGTGTGAAATCACCGGTCCAGTCGGAAGCGGTGTTCTCGATTCGAAGTTTCTGGTCGCGGCACACGAAGTGCAAATGATCGTTTCGCGTCAGCGCGCCCGGAAGAAGGTGGGTCTCACACAGAATCTGGAACCCGTTGCAGATACCGAACACGGGCATGCCGCGATGTGCAGCGTCGATGATGGTGCCCATCACCGGCGCGAAGCGAGCGATCGCACCACACCGCAAGTAGTCCCCGTAGGAGAAGCCACCGGGAAGAACGACCGCGTCGACGTTCTTCACGTCGTCATCACCGTGCCATAGGGACACCGCCTCACCACCGGCGATCGTCACCGCCCGAGCGGCATCCGCATCATCGAGAGAACCCGGGAAAGTGACGACTCCAATGCGAGCGCTCACGCGCCCGCCTCATCGTCGAGGACCGTCATCGTGTAGTTCTCGATCACCGGGTTGCTGAGTAGTTCGCCCGCGAGCTCCTCGAGTGTGGCCCGCCGAGCGTCGTCGAGATCCCCCTCGAGCTCAATGATGAACTGCTTGCCTTGCCGAACATCAGCGACTCCAGAAAGCCCCAGGCGGCCGAGAGCGCCCTGCACAGCGCGACCCTGCGGGTCCAAGATCTCCGGCTTGAGCATGACGTCGACTATGACGCGAGCCACGAGCACCCCATCCTTCACACAATGCGCACAGCGAATGCAACCGGGAAGAATCCAATCCTATCCGGCTCCGCACGATCTGTTGGAGGCTCACTTAGGGTCAATCTCATGGGATCTCGCAGCTACGACCTGCTGTGGGGCACCACCCTGCGCGCCACCACCATCAGCCACCGCTTCTTGGACCGAATTTCCGGCGGTCGACTCATGCGCCGCTTT
>RGQW01000195.1 GCA_010029945.1 Actinomycetota bacterium
TGACCGTGTCTTTCCCTCCGTCCCCGAGCGTGACTTCGTTTCCAGCGAGGATGCATGGTCGGAGGGCATGGAGTACCTCCGCCGCGATCTTCCGTTCCACGTCCACGAGGTTTTCGAGCAGCGCTGGCGCTGTGCGCCGGAATCGGAGCGAAGCACCTGGCAGGCCCTCGCTCAGTGGGGGGCAGCGCTCACCCATCACGCGAGAGGTAATGCGATCGGTCAACGCCGCATCGCAGGCCGCGCTCAAACATTGTTGGAGTCGGCTGCCGGCGACGGTGAGATTCCCTCGGTGATCGACATGGACGTCGTTCGCCGATCGCTAACGCAACTCACATGAGCCGTTGGCCACTCGGGTCTCGGCGTTGCCCGCGGCATCGATAGCGGCGCGCACCTCATCGACCGTCAGCGCATACGCCGTAGCCTGATCCTCGAAACCCGACGCGAACACCATGCCGAAGACTTCACCGAACTCGTCGGTCAGTGCCCCTCCAGACATGCCCTGCTCGACCGATCCACGCAAGACATAGACATCGCGCTCGACGCCGGTCTCGCCGTAGATGGACTCCCCTCGCGCGGTCACTCGTGTTCGCACCCGCACCGAGGCTGCCTCGAACCTTTCGCCACGGGGGAAACCCGCCACCACGGCCGGGGCCTGGGATTCCAGCGAGGTTCGAGCAAGTCTCACCGGACGCGCCTGGAGCTTCTGGGTTCGCACCAAGGCGATGTCCACGTCCGGATCGAAGTAGACCACCGTGGCGCGCTGCGCAGACTGTTGCGGTCGAACACGCACAACGAGATCTTCCACACCAGCGACGACGTGGGCGTTCGTCACGATCAGATCCGGCTCGATCGCAAATCCCGATCCCGTGACGATCGTTCCGCACGCACTCGCGCTGCCGGTCAGACGAACCGAGGAGTCGCGGATAACCTCCACCGCCTTCTGGGCCGGCTCAGCGACCGGCGCATCGACGTCCGGTCCCGGCACCGCACCCAATCCCGCAAAAACTCTCGGCACCGCGGTCTCCCCGACGATGTCACGCAATCCATCGAAAGCCGACAGGGCTGCCTCGGGCAGTACCTGGTCGGTCGTCGTCAAGACCCACGATTCATTGACTTGACGGGTGACATCTGTGCGAGGCAAGAAGGCCACGACGCTGGCAACGACCCACGCCACCAGGGCAAGTGCCATCACATTCAGGGCAGCTCCCCCGACGTTGTCGACGAAACGCACGGGCCGCCAGGTCATCGAGGACCGAAGACGGCGACCCAGGATCGACAGCAGAGCCTGCCCCAGGATGGCACTGACGAGTACTCCTCCGGCGACAACGACTATCTGCCACCAGCTCGAGTCGACGAAACGTTCCACAACATCCGGCAGCCACAGCACTGCGAGCAAACCGCCACCGAGAAACCCCAGGAACGACAACGCACCCGCCACGAATCCCTGACGCCACCCGACGATGGCGAAGACGACGAAACCCCCGATGAGCAACCAGTCGACAATGTTCACGTCATAGCTCGATCGCTACCTCGCGGTGGACGTCCCACTCACGGCCCCAGCCCGCGTAATCAATGATCCCGTCAAGGACGCCGGCGGTGAAACCCCACACCAACATGTCATTCACCATGAAGCCCGGACCGCGATACCCCGACGGGTGCACCGCTGTGTATCGATGGGCCGGATCCACTAACGAACTGATGGCTACCCGCTGCACCTGGGATACCTCTGCTGAGTCTTGAACCGAGACCGGCGAAGGTTTATGCCACCACGCGAGAATCGGCGAGACAACGAAATCACTGACCGGAACCCACAGATCGGGGAGAGCGCCGAAAACAGTCACCCCCGCGGTGTGCACACCGGTTTCCTCGTTCGCTTCCCGCAGCGCCGTCGATGTCGCGTCCACGTCGACAGGCTCGGCGACACCACCGGGAAAGGCCGGCTGACCGGAGTGAGCGTCGGCTCCACGGGCCCGCTCAATCAGCAGCACGTCGGGGCCGTCTCCGAACAGCACGAGCACTGCGGCATGGCGACCACTGCCGTCGATCGGCACGAAGCGAGTCACGTCCGAGGACTGCACGCCAGGAAGTGCCTGCGCCAGCGGGTTCAACCACGAAGGAATCTGTGCGATGGCGTCCTGGTCGGCGAACCCTTGCGTTCGCCAACTCATCGGCGAATACCCAGGTATCGAATAAGCAATTGATTGAGGTAAGCATCGTCGGGTAGCGACCCGTTATGTCGACCGACGACAACGCCGAACTCGTTGACGAAGAAGGTGACGGGTGGACCGGAGATCGCCATCAAGCGACGTATCTCCCCTTTCTTGTCAACAACGGACGGGAAGTCAGCGTCGAAGCCCTCCATCATCATCAAGGCGGCCGAATCGCGATCTTCGATATCGACGCCGAGAAACTGCACTTGACCCTCTAAGTCTGCAGCTGCCGAAGCGAGGATGGGCATCTCCGCAATGCACGGCGGGCACCACGAAGCCCACACGTTGATCACCAGCGGCGTTCCCCGCACAGCGGACAGGTTGACGTCGGGTCCGTCTCCCAGGCACCGGAACGTGACCGACGGAAGTCCCGGGATCGCCGCGTCGGGGTCATCATCACCGAGGGGACACGGCTCTAGTCCCGCGCGCTCGATCAGCGGCGCCAGGTCTGGGTCCTTGGACGTCGTCACCGCTGGCGACGGAGCGCCCGCACCGGCGATGTCCTTTGTCTCAGAGGCCGACGGTCCCGGGGAGCAACCAGCGATCAGGAACGCGCCGACCAGAGCTGCCACCAGGATTCTCATGCTCGACCCTGGGTGCGCACGAGGGCCTCGGCTTCCTCGGCACCGGTTGGACCCTCACCGAAACTTGGACATAAGGACGCCACCGGGCACGCGCCACAGGCGGGCTTGCGCGCGTG
>RGQW01000196.1 GCA_010029945.1 Actinomycetota bacterium
CGGGCGAGAATTGGACAAGTCCCGCCAGCCCGGCAGCAGCAACGGCTGCGCCGAAGACAATCAGAAGTAAGCCGACTGGCTCGCTCGCATTGAAAAGTCGTTTGAAGCTGGTATCACCCTTCAACGTGATGACGATGACGACCGCAACGACGATGAGTGCCACCGAGACACTGATCAACCCGGTGAGTAGGCCGGTTCCGGTGAGAACCACCGTGAGAATTGGTAGGTAGGGGGCCATGACCAGGTCCTCGAGGACCAGAACAGACACGACGGGTTTGGTTTCGGGGTTGCGTCGCCACCGGAGATCTCGGATGACCTGGGCGACGATGCCGGACGAGGAGATGTAGGTGACGCCCGCGAGGGCCAACGCACCGGGAATGCCCCACCCAAACGCGAAACCGACGAGTGCCCCCGGAACCGAGTTGGCGATGAGATCGATGACGCCGGACCGGGATTGGCGTTGAGCCGTTTGAACGAGCTCGTCTCCTGAGTACTCGAGTCCGAGAAGAAGAAGCAGCAAGATGACGCCGAGTTCTGCCAACGTGAGTACGAGTGCGTCGCTGGAGTCCACCACGGACAGGCCGCCTTCACCGAAGAGAAGTCCGGCGAGCAGGTAGAACGGAACCGCCGAGATCTCCCAGCGCCGAGCGAGCCGAGCGATGATCCCCAATCCGAGAATGAGCAACCCGAACTCGAGGAAGATCCTGCTGATTTCCTCACTCGAGGTGGCGGCAGGCACAACGAAGGCGTGGACCTGGTGCACTGCCCCGGGCATCACACCCGAATTTTGTCAGGTGCGCGCAGGTTCCTCTTCATCCGCGTCGCAGGAGGAATCTAGAAAGCCTCTTCCGGAAGTCGCATGATGTCGTCGTCGGTGGCTTCGGCGATGACCCGCTCAGCGGTCAGCAGGGGAAGACGGTTGCGAGCGAACCACTTGGCTGTCTCGATCTTGCCCTCGTAGAACGCCTTGTCACGGTCAGCGGCGCCCGCATCGAGCGCGGCAGTTGCCACTTCTGCTTGGCGAAGCAGGAGCCACCCGATCAAAAGGTCGCCACTCATCATGAGGAGACGCGTGGTGTTGAGACCGACCTTGTAGACCTCTTCGGGGTTCTGCTGCGATGCCATAGCCCAATCGCCGAGACGACCGACGATTGCTTGGACATCTTCCAGAGCCACTCCCAGAAGCTCCCGCTCCCGAGCGAAGGCACCCTTGCCTTCGTCACCCTTCACTGTCTCGGTGATCTGGGCAGCGAGGTAGAAGATCGACTTGAACTGGTCGCGGACCATCTTGCGGAAGAAGAAGTCCAGGCCCTGAATTGCAGTGGTGCCTTCATACAGGGTGTCGATCTTTGCGTCGCGGATGTACTGCTCGAGTGGGTAGTCCTGCAGGAAGCCCGAACCGCCGAAGGTCTGCAGAGAGACGGCAAGCATCTCGTAACTGCGCTCTGAACCCACGCCCTTGACGACCGGGAGGAGCAGGTCGTTCATGCGCTCGGCCATGTCGAGGTCGACGTTCGTGTCGCCGGCCTGACCCATGACGACGAGGTCCTGCCAGTAGGCGGTGTAGGCGACGAGCGCACGCAACCCTTCTGCGTAGGACTTCTGCAGCATCAGCGAACGGCGCACGTCGGGATGGTGGGTAATGGTCACGCGCGGTGAAGACTTGTCCATCATCTGCGTGAGGTCCGCACCTTGAACGCGGGTCTTGGCGTAGTCGAGTGCGTTGAGGTAGCCGGTCGAGAGCGTTGCGATCGCTTTCGTGCCGACCATCATCCGTGCGTACTCGATGACCTTGAACATCTGGGCGATGCCGTCGTGGACCTCGCCGAGGAGCCAGCCAACGGCCGGCTCCTTCTCACCGAACGTCAACTCACATGTTGAGGACGCCTTGAGGCCCATCTTCTTTTCGACATTCGTGGCGTACACACCGTTTCGCTCGCCGATCTCTCCGGTGGTCGGATCGACGTGGAACTTGGGAACGATGAACAAACTCAATCCCTTGGTGCCGGGGCCGGCACCTTCGGGGCGCGCGAGCACCATGTGCACGATGTTGTCGGCCATGTCGTGTTCGCCGGAAGTGATGAACCGTTTCGTTCCTTCGATGTTCCATGTTCCGTCACCGTTGTCGAAAGCCTTCGCGCGGCCCGCGCCGACGTCGGAGCCAGCATCGGGCTCGGTGAGCACCATCGTGGCGCCCCACCCGTTGTCGATCATCAGCCGAGCGAACTCCTTCTGGGAGTCGGTACCCATAGCGTCGATGACGGCGGCGAAGTTGGGGCCGGACATGTAGAGGAAGGCGGCGGGGTTGGCGCCGAGCATGAGCTCACTGGAGGCCCATCGAAGGGATGGCGGTGCGCCGCTGCCACCAAGGTGCTCGGGGAGGTCGAGCCGCCACCACTCGGAGTCCATGAGGGCGCGGAACGACTTCTTGAAACCCTCGGGCATGGTGACGGTCTTGGCCTGCGGGTCGTAGACGGGGGGCGTGCGGTCCGCCTCGGCGAACGTTTCGGCCAGAGGGCCGACAGCGAGCCGGTCGACCTCGTGCAGGATCTCTTTCGCGGTGTCGGCATCCATCTCGGCGAACGGACCTGTGCCCATGCGCTCGCCTGCACCGAAGACCTCGAAGAGGTTGAATTCCAAGTCCCGGACGTTGCTCTTGTAGTGCGACATGTCGCTCCCCTAACTCTCTGGACCCCAGGTGTGTTTCCCTGGGCCCGTAAGTTACCCGTCAGTAACTTAATCATGCACCCGATTGGCGGCGATTGCAAGAGCAAGCGGGTAATCGCGCGGGGTGAGATTCCCGCTCAGGCCGCTTCCCGCCACAATGGGGCCTATGAGTGGATGGTCGGACTCCGTAACCCCCATCCCACCCCCCACGTCAGCTCGCCCCGGTGTTCGGACCATGGCCT
>RGQW01000197.1 GCA_010029945.1 Actinomycetota bacterium
TTCCGCTGCCCAACTCTCGAGCCGAGACCACATACAGGCCGATCAACGACGCCAGCATGAACAGGCCGCCGAGCAGGCTGTAGAGGAGGAACTTGATCGCCGCGTAGGACCTTTGTGGACCGCCGTAGCGACCGATCATGAAGTAGACCGGGATGAGCATCACTTCGAAGAAGACGTAGAACAAGAAGACATCCGTCGCAGCGAAGACGCCGATCATCAACGCTTCGAGGGCCAAGATCAGGGCGAAGTAACCCTTGACCGAACCCTCGGACTCTTGGTCGCCTTCAATATCGCGCCAACCCGCCAGGATCACGATGGGAACGAGCGTTGCGGCCAGCGCGATGAGCACCAGTCCTATCCCGTCCACTCCTACCGAGTACGAGATGCCGAACGACGGGATCCAGGGGTAGGACTCCACGAATTGGAAGGGCTGCGTGGATGCGCCGTCGAACTGCAAGGCCATCGCGATCGTCAATGCCAAAACGGCACCGGAGACCACGAGCGAGACCTGCTTGGCCAGCGTCGGCCTGGACTTCGGAAGAAGGGCGACCACGATGCTGCCGATCAAGGGCAGCAGGCCAAGGGTCGTCAACCAGGGGAAGGCACTCATGACAGCACCACCAAGACGAGTGCGATGGCGACGATGAGGGCGCCTCCCACCATGGACAAGGCGTAGGAACGTGCGAAACCACTCTGGCTTCGCCGCAAGCGACGAGCCAGGTCACCGACGAAGGTTCCAGTCCAATTGACGAAGCCGTCGACAGCTTTGTTGTCGAAGGTGGTAATCATCTCCGCTGCCCGGTAGGTGGGTTGCACGACGAGCACGTCGTTCACGGCATCGCCGTAGAGGTCCTGACGTGCCGCGCGCGTGAGGACGTTGCCCGTGGGCGCCTCGATGGGTACATCCCTTCGGGCGTACATGACCCAGCCGATGATGGCTCCGATGATGACCACGATCAAGGTGACGGCGATATAGAAGGACGTGGGCAAGGGGGTGGGGACCGACTCGTATCCCACGACGGGCTTGAGCCAATCCTTGATGTCTCCCCAGAACAGCAGGGCCATACCGAGGAAGACGGATCCGAGTGCCAGCAACACGAGGGGGATGGTCATCACCGAGGGTGACTCGTGCGGGTGAGCATCGTCTTCCCAACGCTTCTTGCCGAAGAACGTCATGGCGATCATCCGGGTCATGTAGAAGCCGGTGACGCCGGCGGCGAGGATGGCAGCAGCACCGATGATCGAGTTGCGCTCGAACGCGGCGTGGATGATCTCGTCCTTCGACCAGAACCCCGCAAACGGCGGTATGCCGATGATGGCGAGATATCCGGCCATGAACGTCACGAAGGTGACACCCATGACTCCCCGGAGTGCTCCGTAGCGGCGCATGTTCACGTTGTCGTTCATTCCGTGCATGACTGATCCGGCACCGAGGAAAAGGCCGGCCTTGAAGACACCGTGGGTGAGCAGGTGGAAGATCGCGTAGACGTAACCGATGGGGCCGAGACCGGCGGCGAACACCATGTAGCCGATCTGGCTCATCGTGGATCCGGCCAGCGACTTCTTGATGTCGTCCTTGGCGGACCCGATGATCGCGCCCATGAAGATCGTGATCAGTCCGACAACGACAACGGCCGTCGCGGCCCACGCTGCAGCGTCGTAGATGGCGTTACTGCGGGCGATCAAATAGACACCGGCGGTGACCATGGTGGCCGCGTGAATGAGGGCGGACACCGGTGTGGGTCCTTCCATGGCATCCAACAACCAGGCCTGCAGGGGGAATTGGGCCGACTTGCCAGCAGCGGCGAGGAGCAGCAACAGACCGATGGCCGTCAGCGTTCCCTCACTCGCCTCGCTTGCTTGCCCGAAGACGTCTTGGAAGGTGATCGATCCGAAGGTGACGAAGATGAGCATGATGGCCAGCGAAAGACCGACGTCTCCTACTCGGTTGATCACGAACGCCTTCTTCGCTGCTGCCGCGGCACTTGGCTTGTGTTGCCAGAAACCGATCAGCAGGTAACTCGCGAGCCCGACCCCTTCCCAGCCGACGTACAACAGCAGGTAGTTGTTGGCGAGCACCAACACCAGCATCGCGGCCACGAACAGGTTCAGGTAGCCGAAGAACTTGCGTCGATCCGGATCGTGGGACATGTAGCCGAGCGAATAGATGTGAATCAGCGCACCGACGCTGGTGATCAGCAAGACGAAGACCATCGACAGCTGATCGAGTTGCAGCGCGAAGGAGGCTTGGAAGGAGCCGACGAACACCCAGTCATAGACGTTCTGCACGACCGTGCGCTCTTTAGCGGGTCGATCCATCAGTGCGAGCAACATCAGAACGCTGATGACGGCAGATGCCACCACCGTGAGTACACCGAGTATCGGGCCCCACGAATTGGTGCGCCGACCAGCGAACAGCAGGATGGCGGCACCGGCTGCCGGGAGGGCGATGATCACCCACAGCAGCGCGAAGATCCCCTCGGCGGGGACGATCTCGGTCACGTATCCGTCCTATTCGTTATTCGTCAGTACTTCAGAAGATTGGGTTCGTCGATCGATGCGGAACGTCTGGTGCGGAAGATGGTCACGATGATCGCCAAGCCCACGACCACTTCGGCGGCGGCCACGACCATCACGAAGAACGCGACGACCTGGCCGTCAAGATTTCCATTCATGCGAGCGAACGCAACGAAGGCAAGGTTCGCGGCATTGAGCATCAGCTCCACGGACATGAAGACGATGATCGCGTTGCGACGAACGAGCACCCCAATCGCACCGATGCTGAACAGCAGTGCGGAGAGCAGAACGTAGTTGGCTGGATTCATCGGCCGTCATCCTCGCCGGACGAATCGGCAGACAGTTGACGCACTTCATCGATCTCGGCCGGATCCACGTCCCGGATGTCGTCA
>RGQW01000198.1 GCA_010029945.1 Actinomycetota bacterium
GCCACCCTGCCGCGAAAGCGACTCACCCCATCCCCGGAGGCGGGGCAGCAGGTACTGCATCTGCGCCAAACTGACCTGCGCCTTTCCTTCTCGACTGCGCGCATGCTGAGCGAAGATGTCCAAGATGAGCCATGTTCGGTCGACAACTTTGACCTTGACGATGTCCTCGAGGGTCCGCAGTTGACCGGGACTGAGTTCACCGTCACAGATGACCGTGTCCGCGCCGCTGCTGCGCACGAGATCGCGCAATTCGTTGGCCTTTCCCGACCCCACGTATGTCGCCGGGTCCGGTGCATTTCGACGTTGCACCACTCCCCCGACCACGGCCGACCCCGCGGTTTCGGCCAGTTGTGCCAGTTCTCGCAGCGATCTTTCCGCGTGAGACAACGTTCCCGAGGTCCACACCCCCACCAACAGCACCCGCTCCAGTCGGACGCGGCGGTACTCGACCTCCGAAACATCCTCGAGTTCAGTCGACAAGCCCCCCACGCGCCGAAGGGCCTGGCGATCGAGGAGCTCCCCTTCGCCTACCGTCAGGTCCGTCGGCTCCGCCGGCTCCGTTGGCTCCGTCACCTCCACCGCCCGACTACACGCCGCGGGGCCACTGCACCGTGCCACGAGCGACAAGTTCGGCAGGGCCGCGGAGCACCAGAGGGCCATCCGGCTCGATGTCCACCCACACTGTTCCCCCGGGCACATCTACCTGGAACGACCCCGTCTGATCTCCAGCCGCCACCCAAGCAACGGCGCACGCACCCGTCCCGCAGGAGCGCGTCTCACCGACACCGCGCTCATGGACCCGCATGCGGACATGCCCAGGTGCCACGCGTTCGGCGAACTCGACGTTCACCCCGTCGGGGAAGGCTTCTGCCGGAGTCACCACCGGGGCCTGTGCCAGGGATTGGACATCGGCGTCTAGCGACTCCACGAAGACCACGGCGTGCGGATTGGGCACCGCTACCGGCACCGCATCCCATCTCCGCTCACCGAGTGCCACCGACACTTCCGGTGCGCCGTTCGGCATCGTCGCAACACCCATACTGATCGCGATCTCTTCGGCCTCGTGTCCGCGAACATGAGCCTCCACCAGTCCGCCACGAGTCGCCACAACGGTGGTTCGGCCGGTCAGGGAGCCTGTCGCGTGCAAATACCGGACGAATACCCGCGCCCCGTTTCCGCACATTTCTGCGATAGAACCATCCGCATTCCGATAGTCCATGAAGAACTCAGCCACATCGGCGAAGGACGCGAACTCCGGATCGTTGGCGCAGCGAACAACTCGCAGTACTCCGTCAGCACCGATTCCGCGGCGCCGATCGCATATCCAGCGAACCCGCTCAGCCGACAGTTCCAGCTTTCCGTCGAGATCGGGAAGGACGACGAAATCGTTCTCCGTTGCGTGACCCTTCACGAAAGGCATGTCGGCGACGCGTGTCATTCGTTCACCCTAGTGCGCAGTGCCCCTGCGCTCGAACCTCAGAACGCACCCGCATCTCCCATCGACCAGAGCCCCTATGGCGGCTACGGCCGCGCAGCACGATCAACGATCGCGTCAACGAAGCCCGCGTCATCATGGTTGTGCCACTCGATGCGCTCATCACGACGGAACCAGCGTTGCTGTCGCCGCGCGAACTTTCGCGTGTCGTCGATGGTGCGCTGCCGGGCCTGCTCTTCGCTGCACTCACCTGCAAGGAAATCGAGCACAGGTCCGTATCCGAGGGCGGCAGCGGCAGTCGGGGCATCCCGAAATCCAGACGCTTCGAGTTGACGCACTTCATCGACGAAGCCGTCGCTCCACATGGCATCGACTCGATCCTCGATGCGACTGTCGAGGCGTTCTCGATCGATGTGGATACCGAATCGGTGCACCGGATACACATCTTCCGGCGCTGGCAGGCGCGCGACGAACGGCTCACCCGTCAATTCGATGACCTCGAGGGCCCGCACAATCCGCCGCCCGTTGTTTCTTTCGATGGCCTGCGCCGCATCAGGGTCCCTCGCGCGCAGCTCATCATGGAGAGCAGGCGCACCTACGTCCCGTAATCGAGACTCCCAGCGTGCTCGGACGTCCGGATCGGTACCAGGAAAGTCAAGTTTCTCGAGCACGGCACGGACATACAGTCCACTGCCGCCGACAACCAGGGCCGTCGTGCCTCGCCCTCGGACATCGTCGATCGCCTGACGTGCCCGATCGCGGAACTCCACGACGCTCACGGCCTGGTCGACTGGCCAGACGTCGATCATGTGGTGGCGGACCAACCGTTGGTCTGCCTCGTTCGGTTTGGCGGTGCCGATATTCATGCCGCGGTATGCCTGCATGGAGTCGGTGCCAACGATCTCCGCGTTGACGGCCTGAGCCACCTGCAACGCCAGGGCGCTCTTGCCGGAAGCAGTGGGCCCCACGATCGCGATAACGGGGGGCTGGGCTGCCTCGCTCATGTAGCGGGGGCGCCGATTCCGGGCATCCCCAGTGGCACACCCGGCCACGTCCCGGGCGACCCTTCGCGTCGATACACATCAATGACCTCATCAGCGACCAGATGGTGCGGAGCCGCGTAGGTCACTACGGCCGTCACCAGGTCCCCTTCGGTTATCGGGTCCAGGCCCTCCGTCGCGATGTGGACGAGCCGGTTGTCCCGTGCCCGACCGCTGGCGCGCATGGTCCGCTCGTCCTTGCGGCCCTCACCACCTGCGATCAGAACCTCTACCGGCTCCCCCTCCAACGCTCTGTTCTCTTCCCAGGCGATCTCGTTGACTAGTTCCACCAGACGGGTGTAGCGCTCTTGAACCACGTCGGGATCCACCTGCAGAGGCATCGAAGCTGCGGGGGTTCCGGGTCGCTGCGAGTACTGGAACGTGAA
>RGQW01000199.1 GCA_010029945.1 Actinomycetota bacterium
TGATGAATCCTTGGTTAGTAGAACATCGCAACGAGGTCTTTTTGGCGACAAAAACTCGTGAACGAAGCGGTGAGGCAGCCCGGGCCGGACTCGAAGACTCATTGCAGCGGCTCGGTGTTGAGCAAGTTGATCTCATCCAATTGCACAACCTTGTCGAAGAGGATGAATGGCAAGAAGCTTTTTCTCGAGGCGGAGCAGTTGAGGCACTGGCAACAGCACGAGATGAGGGTCTTGTTCGATTTATTGGCGTCACGGGACACGGGCTTCGAATCCCAGGTATGCACCTTCGGAGTCTCGATGAATTCGCGTTTGATTCTGTGCTGTTTCCATTGAACTACTCATTGCTGCGCTCTGAGGCATTTTCGTCTGACGTTGAGCAGTTGATCGCCTCGGCCGGGTACGAGAAGGTCTCCTTCCCTCTTTCAGGGAACGCGTGCCGCCGCCCCCGCTCGTCGTCGGGCAAACTCGCCGGCCCATCGCCGTGCGACAACACCTCCGCTTTGTTCTACCGATCCTCGACTATCCAGCAAGCGACACTGCCGACCGGTGGCGCCAGCGCGGGAATCGTGCAGCTCGGGGACATCGCGCCGGGGCAAGACGCTCGATCAGCCTCCCGGTCCGTGATGTGGTCCTACCTGCAGCCACGATCCGGGGGAACGCCGTTCCTGGCGATCGCCCTGCACACCGACTCGGCGAAAGACGATGTCGCAGAAGCCTCACGAGTGGCGATCGGCCGCGGGTTGACCGGCTGGGTGGCGGCGATGAACAACCTCGCCGGCCTGCCCGGTGCTCCGGCGGTGTTAATGGCGGACCTGAACTCCTTCGCCAAGCGTCAACCGCAAGGCGCCCAGCGGCAGTTGACCGACACCGGTTGGGTTGATGCGTTCTCCGCCCCCCAGCGAGCCAACGTCCGCTACTCCACGGTGAACCACAGCGCCACCTACGGCCTCACCGGTTTCCCGAGCGCGCCGCGGGTGCAGAAGATCACCAAGCGCAACCCCCTCGGTGAAGCGCCCCGCATCGACTACGTGATGGGCCTCGGTGCAACGCCGGTCAGCTACGAGACGGTGATGCACCTCAACGGCCGAGCGTTCAACCCCGACTTCCAGGCCTCAGATCATCAGATGGTCAAAGCGGTGATGACTGTCGGGTAGTGGCCGGCGCCTGAGCTGGTCGTGACGTCAGTCGAACAATGGCTGAACCGACGAACACTCCGACAACTCCCCACAGCGCATTGACCGGGATCCCGGACCAGTAGCGAGTTTCCGTGGGGAAGCCCCGCAAGCCCACGATGGCGAGAATCATGAACGCCAGCCACAAGACGATGACGCCCACCGCAACGATGATGTTCCGCGGCAGCGCACCGGCACCGAACACACTGAGGCGAACGGGGGAGTCCCACCACGGCAACGGCCGGTACTCGGTGCTCCACAGCACCGACACGAACGCCGCTAGCAACACCACGAAGACGACCAGTGCGAGGGCGAACCACGCGAAGTAGGGGCCCGCAGCGATGGGCACGGGGTAACCGGCCTCGCCGATCTCCGTTGGCGGATCGAGGCCGATCGCGTGCAGCAGGACGAACGCAAACATGATCGCCGGCACGTGCCACAGATAAGAACTCATCGCCGTCATGTTGATCCCGGTGACCGTCCACCACACGCGTGATCGGTGCAGCAACCTGCTCAACGGACGCTGGAAGACGTAAATAGCCGACACCAGCGCTACGCCCTGCAGCAGCAAGATGATGCTCGGCGGGAACATGTTGGAGTACTCCCCATCGAATCCAGGCACCGCGGCAGCAGCGCGGTGGTGACGATGTAGACGCCGAGGAACCACAGTTGCACGCCGAGTTGGCCGAGCAGCGGCGCGACCATGTCGCCCCAGATGGCAGCGGTGATCCACGCTGCTGCCGCCCCGACCAGCAGGTAGATGGTGACCGGTCGAAGGAGCCGCTGAATCCTTCCCCACATCCACGTGGAGTAGGACGTGTGTGTCTGCCTTGCGCGTATCCATGCACGCGCGTTGGCGGCGCCTCCGAACGCGAAGAACAACGGCATCACCTGGAGGATCCACGTCAGCACCTGAGTCCAGGGGTAGGCGAGCATCAAACTGCCGAGTCGCGGCGGATCGTCCGGAGGCCAATACACGACCGCGAGCAGCAGATGCCCGAAAACGACGACGACAAGGCTGACGCCTCGGACGGCATCGACGATGCGATCACGGTGCTCGGGGGTGTTCTCTGCCACCTGCGAGACGTTCGGAAGGACCTTCATCGCCGCCCACGATGGCACGGTCGCCCGCGTGTGTCACGCCGCCGATCGGTGGGTGGAACAAATTGGCGAGTTTTGTCGCACACCTCGGGGGGCGCCGGCCCTTTGTGTGGGAACCACGGGGAAATGCAGGAATCGCGGGGAATCTGCGAGTCACGGAATCCTTAACCTCCGCCTTATGAGTTGTACAAGGACGACTACCTTGTGATCGGGAAGAATTGGTTCCAGTTCATAGCGATTCCCAAACGCAATGATGCTGAGCGTCTTGCCGAGATGACAGGAGGAACTGTCTACCCCTTTCCTGAGTTCTGTGAGGACCCACCACCGCTACGGGATTTCGGCGACTAACCAGATCACTTTTAGCGAGACTTCCTCTCACGGAGACAGGTATTTTCTGTTGTAGAAGTTGTTTCGAACCTCTACCAAGTCTCTCTTTCGTGAGTTGCATACCCTGCAGAGAACTCTGATGTTGGTGGGTTCCAGGGCTAGGTCAGGGTGCTTGCTCATTGGCAAGATGTGATCCAGAGTGATGTTGTTCCCAAAGACT
>RGQW01000200.1 GCA_010029945.1 Actinomycetota bacterium
CGTTGCGAGCAGATGAAGGTCCGCTGTTCGACGCGCGCCACATCGCTTGGGTCACTGCGTGCAAGGAATGAATTCGGTCGGCGCTCCTGATTCAGCTTGATGAGGGTTCCGGCATCGACCAGTTCACTGGTCAATCGGTCCCATTCGTGCCTCGACCCATCGCACCATTCGATGGTGTCTGGCTGCGTTAACTCCGCGACTTCCTCGACCCATTCGAGAAGTTGCTTGTTGCGTGTGGGCGCGTCTTCTAATCCCCGTAGTGCCATCGTGACTCCGTTGTCCGATTCAGTTGGGTAACTCTTGGCGGGTGGGAAGACCTAGAGGTTCTCGCTTAGGACGCCTATTCGCACCTCGACACTCGTGTGTAAACGCTGTCTTGTGAGCAATGGCACAGGGCCGGTGTGACGTGGCTAACGAGTGGACCGATCCAACGGACAATCAGCCATCTAGAGCCGGTCGAGGTACGGCGCTCGTGGCGTCGAGATCGCCTTGCGGACCATCCGCGCGAAGGCCTTCGCCCCTTCCGGTCGCAGGTGGTAACCGTCCGCGTACAAGTACTCAGGGTTCTTGGAGGCCACGGAGTTCCAATCCACCAGAACAACCCGGTCGCTCCGGAACTTTGCGTCGCACCGGCGCAGCATCCGGTTATTCACGTCTTCCCAGGCGCGGGGAACCTTGACGTTCACCAAGTACACCGTTCTTGTCGGTCCGGCTGCGCGCACCAGCTGTCGGCACATCTTCAGGGTGTAGGTCCCGTTGGTTCCCAAGTGGACGACCACGTGCTCGGGGAGGGAGGCTCCTCGTTCTCGAACAAGCCCTGGACCCACAGACGCCTGTCGACTCACAGCCGCATCGACCTTCGAGACACCGGCCGCCTTCAACTGAGACTTTGCACCGAGCATCACTGAGTCACCGATAGCCACGGCATCCAATTTCCGATGCTCATCGGCGTGGGCCCCCTGCGCGGCCACCACCGCCGGCAGACTCACCGCCAACGCCGTAACTGTGATCACCGCAGACCGAACGAGCCGCATGACGCTAGGACGCATGGGCAGCCACCACGGATCCCAGCCTGGACACAACTTCGGCGAGGATCGCTTCCGACGTCGCGAAATTGATGCGCACGTGCCCGACACCGGGAGAACCGAATGCCGACCCGGATGTCAGCGCGACCTTGCCTTGCTCCCGGATCACCTCGGCGGGGTCATCGCCCAGCCCTTCCACGCGCACCCAGGCAAGGTAGGACGCCTCCGGCCAAGTCATCGACGCTCCAGCCATGTCCTGGAGTGCGGTGAACAACTGACGACGACGACCATCCAACGCAGCGAGCATCTCGCGTCGCCAGGACGCCCCCTCCCGATACGCCGCGAGACTCGCCAGGACGCCGAAATGCCCCACGAGATACGTCACTTCGATAGGAAGGCGCTCGCGCAAACGCTCGACCACCGTCGGAGCTGCCACCACTTGAGCGCACTTCAAGCCAGGGATATTCCACGTCTTCGATGCCGACATGACCGCTACCGCGTGTAGATCCGCGACGTCGGCGGCAGCCTTCAAGAATGGCGCGTGCTGTGCTCCCGCAAGCGTCATCGGCGCGTGCACTTCATCGGCGATAATGACGACATTGTGCTCGGCCGCGATCTCGGCGATACGACGCAGATCCTCCGCCGGATGAACTGTCCCGGTGGGGTTGTGCGGTGAGCACAGCACGTAGGCCTGAACCGATGGATCGGCGAAGGCCTCCGCGAGCCCCTCCATGTCCAACCGGTAGCGACCAGCATCCACAATCAACGGAACGCTGCGTAAATGTCGGGACGCGACCTTTTCCACCGTTGAGAAGAACGGCGGGTAGACCGGCGGGTTTATGACGACGGTCGACCCCGGATCGGTGAGGTGGAGCAGCGATTGCCCGACCGAACTCATCACGTCAGCGAGCACCGTCACATGGCCCGGGTCAATCTCCCAGTTCCACTCGTCGCTAGCGAACTCGGCCAAGGCCGTGGGGACGTCGTCCGCCCACCGATACCCGGTGTCGGAGTTGTCCACGGCACTGCGCAGAGCATGGGCAATTGGCTCGGCCAACGTGAAATCCATCTCGGCAACCCACGCCGGCAGGACATCCGACGGATAGGTGCGCCACTTCGCACTGGAGCGGCGCCTCAACTCTTCGAGGGGCCCTGCACATCGCCAGTTCCGAGAACACCGATGGACACCATGGAGTCGGCTTCGGGGGTGAGCATCCACACCTCGTAGTACCCGTCCGGTTCCGGCAGGTCGGGCACGTCGATGACCAGCGTGGGGCCGTCGGCCGTCTGGAGCACCTGCGCGACCCCGCTTGAGTCCTTCCCTGGAAGGGGTTCCAAGGTGGCCTGTGCGATGGCGGGAGCGGGCTCGGACTGGTTCATCACCACCGCAGTGCCCACGCTTCCTGCCAGGAGACCGACCGCGGCGGCCAGAGCGAACCAACCCATCCGAGCGCCACGCGGGGCGGCCGGCTTGCTCATCTGTTCGTCGGAGTCGATCTCCATGGCGATCCGATCCCACAACTCACTCGGCGGCGCTACCGGCTTGTCCTCATCGGTTACCGACCGAGCACTGTGGACGATGGCACCGAGTTGATCGACCTTCGCCTGACACGAAACGCACGACCGCACGTGATCGTCCTCTCGTGCCGACACACTCTCCCCGAGGGCGAGCAGTGCGATCGTGTCTTCGTCCACGTGACTCACGTGC
>RGQW01000003.1 GCA_010029945.1 Actinomycetota bacterium
CTTCGGCGTCGTCCTCGGTCTCGTCGACCGTTGGGGCTCCAAAACCAAGGCACTCGAGGCTCTTAACGCCAAAGACGGGTTGCTGTTCGGGTTCGGCCAAGCGTTGGCGTTGATCCCGGGGGTGTCACGCTCGGGTGCCACGATCTCGGTCGGCCTGGCTATGGGGTATTCACGATCTGCCGCCACGCGCTATGCGTTCCTACTGGCCATTCCCGCGGTACTCGCATCCGGTCTCTACGAGGCGACGAAGATCGGATCGGACGACAACGTGCAATGGGGTCAGACGATCCTCGCCACGATCATCGCTCTGACTATCGGCTATCTCGTCATTGCGTGGCTGATTCGCTGGGTCTCCACTCGCTCCTTTCTTCCCTTCGTCATCTACCGGGTCGTGTTGGGAAGCCTCCTGCTGGCACTCCTAGCGACGGGAACGATCAGCGCGATGTAGGTGCCGCATCGACCGCCGGACGTGTGCGTGCCGAAGGACTGAATGCCTCATAGGCTGACGTGGTGCCCACCATCGTTCTTGTTCGCCATGGTCGAACCTCGGCCAACGAGCGAGGGATCCTCGCTGGCAGGAGCCCGGGCGTCACCTTGGACAAGGTCGGCCAGGAGCAGGCGACAACCCTGGCCACTCGGCTATCCACGGTGCCTTTCGCCACGATTGTGACGTCCCCCCTCGAGCGCACCCGCGAAACGGCTGAATACATCCACGCGCAGCAAGAACAAACCGCCAGCGACGTGGTCGTTGACGAACGCTTCATCGAGTGTGACTACGGGACATGGACCGGCCAGTCGCTCGCAACGTTGGCCAAGAAGCCGCTGTGGAAGCAGGTGCAAAGTCACCCGAGTGCTGTCACTTTTCCCGATGGGGAGTCCCTCATGGCCATGAGTATGCGCGCGGTGTCTGCAATCCGGGACTGGACGCAGCGGTCACGTGACGCCGACGTCCTTGCGGTCGTCAGCCACGGTGACGTCATTAAGGCAGTACTCGCCGACGCACTCGGTATGCACCTTGATGCCTTCCAGCGGTTGAGCGTCGATCCGTGTTCGGTATCGATCGTGCGATACACCAAGGTGCGCCCGTTCGTTGTGCGGATCAATGACACTGGATCCGATGTGGCGTTTCTCGCGAGCACGAGCGCAGACGTCTCGACCGACGCACCTGTCGGTGGGGGAGCCGGTCGTGGCTAGGCGAATATGGGAATTCCGCCTACCCGAGCGGTTCGTGGTCGGCACGGTGGGAATGCCAGGTGAACGGACTTTCTACCTGCAGGCGAAATCCGGGGACGAGATCGTTTCCGTGGCCTTCGAGAAGCAGCAAGCGGATGCGCTGTCCGACCGGATAGATCAACTGCTGGATGAGGTCAGAGGTTCACGCGCGCCCGAAGACGTTGTTCCCGAGAAGGCCCCGGTGGAGTTGTCGGACAACGCGCCGTTGGATCTCCCACTCGAAGAGGAGTTTCGTGTTGGTGCGATGGCCCTGGGGTGGGACGAGGCGAACAACCTCGTCATCATCGAAGCGCATGCCGTCTCCGACGTCGAAGGCTTCGAGCCGCCGGAGCTAGCCGATGATGACTCCGAGGGCCCTGACACCGTTCGCGTGTGGATGTCGGCGCCGTATGCGCGAGCCTTTGCCGAGCGCACCCGCGTGATTGTGTCCAGTGGTCGTCCGGCGTGCCCCTTTTGTCAGCAGCCGCTCGATCCGCAGGGACATATGTGTCCACGAGCCAACGGATACAAACGGCGATCGTGAACACCGGCATTCCCGGCAAGAATTCTGACGACCTCTGGGCACGCGATATTCGTGAACGTCTTGCATGCGATGACCTTGAGGTTGACGGGCAACTCGTCAGTGCCAGCAACGCCACATGGAGATGCACTCTCGGCGGATCACTGAAGTGCGTATATAAGCCGCAACAGGGAGAACGTCCGCTGTGGGATTTCCCCGACGGGACCCTGAGTGGCAGGGAGGTGGCTGCATCTCTCATCGACCGAATCTTGGGATTCGATCTGATTCCACCGACCATCTGGCGAGACGATGGACCAGCGGGTCCGGGAATGTGCCAACTGTGGGTCAGCGAGGACCCCGCGCACAGGCTCGTTGACGTCGTGTCAACCGATGAGGTCCCGCCGGACTGGCACGAGGTTCTGAGCGCTGAGGATGCCTCCGGTCGCCCGGTCGCATTAGTGCATGCGGATGACCAGCGACTGCAACACATGGCTCTGCTGGACGCCGTCATCAACAACGGGGACCGCAAAGGTGGGCACGTCATCACGGACGACACCGGACGGGTATGGGCCATCGACCACGGTGTGTCCATGGCGAGTGAGCCGAAACTGCGGACCGTTCTGTGGGGGTGGGCCGGGGAACCGATCCGCGCTCAGGACGTGCATCGGTTGCAGCAACTCTTGACAATCCTTAAAGACGATGACCGAGACACGAAGGATGGGACGTCCGTTGCCGAACTTGCCGCATTCGTAAGCGCGGAGGAGCTGGTTGCATTGACGGCTCGCGTGCGGGCCTTGATCGACACGAGGCAGTATCCGTTTCCCCACGAGGAGTGGCCCGCCATTCCCTGGCCGGTCTTCTAAGCGCGCACCGCCGCGCCCCGCATGCCTGAGTAGGCTTCCCACGTGGAGTCATGGTCGGCACCTATGCCGCGCGCTCTGCGCGGAAAGGGAAAACCACTCGCCCTCTTCGATACCTCGACCAGTGTTGTTCGCCCGACCGCGCCCGGGCCACACGCGACGATGTACGTGTGCGGGATTACCCCGTATGACGCAACACATATCGGGCATGCGCATACCTACGTTGCTTTCGACATGATCAATCGGGTGTGGCGAGACGCTGGGCATCAGGTGCGCTATGTCCAAAACGTCACAGACATCGACGACCCCCTGCTGGAGCGGGCCGTCGCCACCGGTGAGAACTGGAGAGAGATCGCCGACCGTGAGACAGCTCTGTTTCGTGACGACATGGCCGGTCTCAACGTTTTGCCCCCCGATCACTACATAGGCGCTGTGGAGTCGATCCCATCGGTGGCTCGCAAAGTGCTGCAATTGCAGGAGTCTGGGGACGTCTACGCCGTCGACGACGATCTGTACTTCCGGGTGAGGAACGACGAACGCTTCGGGTCCATCGCGGGCTTGGACGAAGACGACATGGTGGCCGTCTTCGCCGAACGTGGGGGAGATCCGGATCGGGAAGGCAAGGAACATCCTCTGGATTGCCTCGTGTGGCAGAACGCACGTCCCGAAGAACCGGCCTGGGATACACCGCTGGGACACGGCCGACCCGGATGGCACATTGAATGCGCCGCAATCGCCCTCGACTACCTCGGTCCCACCATCGATATCCAGGGAGGAGGCTCAGATCTTGCATTTCCTCACCACGAAATGGGTGCATCCGAGGTGCATCGATTGACGGGTGAATGGCCATTTGCGCGGCATTACGTCCACTCCGGGATGGTCGCGTGGCAGGGACACAAGATGAGCAAGTCCCGCGGCAATTTGGTCTTCGTCTCGCAGTTGGCCCGGGAGGGAACCGACCCGATGGCGATACGGCTAGCGCTGCTCGCCCATCACTATCGAACAGATTGGGTCTGGACGCCGCACGGACTCGAAGGGGCACATGAGCGGCTTCAGCGCTGGACAGCGGCGAGTCAACTGCCGTACGGCCCGCCCGTCGATCCGCTGATGGATCGAGTGCGGGAGGTTCTCGCGGATGATCTGCGCACGCCGTCTGCACTGGATGCGGTCGATTCGTGGGTTCACACCGCCCTCACCCGGGGCGGGCAGGACCCCGCGAGCCCCGGCGAGATGGCCACGTTGGTGGACACCCTTCTAGGCATTCGGCTGACGTGATGATGCGCAGAGCGTGCAGGGGAGAGCGACATGGCTGAGCGGGAAGCGATCGATCCAACAGCGTGCCCGGCATGGTCGACACTACGTCACGAGGCGCATCGAATGCGTGACGAGTCCATTCGGTCACTCCTTGACAGTGACCGAAAATTTCTGAGAATCAACGCAGCCGGAATGTCCTTCGACTTCAGCCGACAGCGACTTGATTCTGCCGTCCTCGACTCTTTGATCGACCTGGCCGAGCAGACCGGTGTCCGGCAAGCCATCGATGCGATGTTCGCCGGTACCCGGGTGAACAGCACCGAAGGTAGGGCGGCGCTGCACGTGGCTCTGAGAGGCCGGCCGGGTGATTCATTCACCGTCGACGGCGAAAACGTGTCCGATGCCGTGGAGAACGTCGTGGGACGCATGGAAGCCTTCGCCGATTCGGTGCGATCGGGCGCTCACCGGGGCGCCACCGGCGAGCGCATCACCGACGTTGTCAATATCGGCATCGGGGGATCAGACCTCGGTCCAGCGATGGCGTATCAGGCGCTGCGTGCCTACCGCGATGCGAAGATCACCTGTCATTTCGTCTCCAATGTCGACCCCGCAGACATCATCGATGTGCTCAGTCACGTGACGCCCGAGAAGACTCTGTTCATCATCGCGTCGAAGACATTCACCACTGCCGAGACGATGATCAACGCCGAGTACGCCCGAACCTGGATTGTTGACCACCTTGGCGACAGCGCGGTCGGTGCGCATTTCGCCGCAGTCAGCACCGCCGAGCAGCTCGCTGACGACTTCGGGATCGAACGAGAGAACGTCTTCGGGTTTTGGGATTGGGTGGGCGGTCGCTACTCGCTGACGTCCGCGGTAGGTCTGTCCACCATGCTCGCGATAGGCCCGCTGCGGTTTCGAGAGTTGCTCGATGGTGCTCGAGCGATGGACATTCACTTCCGGGACACAGCCTTCGCCGACAACGCCCCGGTGCTGATGGGGCTGTGCTCCGTGTGGAACCGGAACTTTCTTCAGATGTCGACGTCCGCGGTACTGCCCTATAGCCGTGACCTCGCTCGACTGCCGGCGTATCTGCAGCAGTTGACCATGGAGAGCAATGGCAAATCGGTCCGAATTGATGGATCACCGGTCACCTATGACACCGGCGCCATCTACTGGGGCGAGCCAGGCACGAATGGCCAGCACTCGTTCTTCCAGTTACTGCACCAGGGAACCGATGACGTCTGCAGCGACATCATCCTCGCGGCCCGACCGACGTCTTCAGACAGGCAGTCCGGTGGCCAGATCGACGACCAACACGACGTCCTTGTCGCGCACGCGCTGGCCCAGGCCTCCGTTTTGTCCGTGGGCCTGACACGTGAAGAAGTAGCCGCAGCAGGTGTCAGCGAGGCTCTCGCGCCACACAAGGTGATGCCGGGAAACAGGCCGGTCAGCGTGATCATGATGGATCAACTCACGCCCTTTGCGCTCGGAGCGTTGCTGGCCGCCTACGAGCACAGCGTTTTCGTGCAGGCCGCCATATGGCAGATCAATCCCTTCGACCAGTGGGGTGTGGAATTAGGCAAGAAGGTTGCCCGCGGGATCGTGGACGACATTCACCAAAGGCAGGTGGACGATCCGGCACTCGACCCTGCTACCCGTGCATCCCTGGCGGCCCTCCTGGTGCGTCGGGACCAACCTCGGTCCTAGAACCCCACACGAGCGGCTGGCCAGGTGCGGCCGTTAGTCGACGTTACGTCGTTTGAGATACCGCTCGAATTCCCGCGCGATCGCCTCTCCACTGGCTTCGGGGAGTTCGGTCGTGTCGCGAGCCTGCTCTAACTGGCGGACGTAATCGGCGACTTCCTCATCGTCCTCAGCAAGCTCATCGACACCGACTTCCCAGGCCCTCGCCTCTTCCACCAAGTCACCGAGGGGGACCGGTATGTCCAGCACGTCCTCGATCTTGCGCACCAGAGCTAGCGTCGCCTTGGGGCAGGGCGGCTGACCGACGTAGTGCGGCACGGCCGCCCACAGCGAAATCGAAGGCACCTCGAACCGCTGACACGCTTCGTGCAGCACTCCGACGATGCCCGTGGGGCCCTCGTAATTGCTTGCGTCTAGTGCGTACGTTTCCATCAAGGTTGGGTCCGAGGTCGATCCGGTGACGGGAACAGGTCGCGTGTGCGGGCTGTCCGACAACAGCGCGCCGAGCGTGACGACCATGGAGATGTCCAATTCCGCCGCCAGGCCGAGAATCTCCCGAGTGAATTGCTGCCAGCGCATGTTCGGCTCGATGCCCTGGATCAGCACCACATCCCGCGGAAACAAGGGCACTCGCGCCAAGTAGATGCGCGTGGTGGGCCACTCCAGTTGTCGAACGCCTGCGGAGTCAACGCTGATGTCTGGACGATTGACTTGATAGTCGTAGTAGTCCTCAGAGTCGAACTCAGTGATCAGTTCCGCACCCCACACCTCGCGTAGGTGGGTGATGGTGGCACTGGCCGATTCGCCAGCGTCGTTCCATCCTTCGAAGGCGGCGATCATGACGGGGTCGCTCAGGGTGGGTATCCCGTCAAACTCGATCATTCGGCCTCCCCGCCAGGATCTGGATGTTCGAGCACAGTCTCCACTAGACCCGCCACCAGCGCCGGCCATTGCAAGGGAACGTCGTGATGGGCTCCACTCCAACGTTGACGATAAAAGCGCGATCCGAGTCGATCGATCGCCGAGCGACGTGCCGCTATCCAGGCCTGTGCGAGAGATTCGGCGGAATCGGCTCGTTCCGTGGGTGCCGGAGCCCGGGAGGGGTCCAGGACTGCCGGTTCACAGACGACAACCCACGTGGGTCGCCTCGTCGCCGCGATGTCGGGATCCGGGTCGTAGGCGAAGAGGCCGTCGAGGACGGCCATGTGTCGGTCCATCCCCAGACGAGTGAATGCACGCCCATCCTCGTCGACCCGGAACGTCGGGGCCAAAGCCCGTTGGATGTCGTCACTCCAGTACTCCGCGAGATCGCCTGATTCGATGGCCTGCCACACATCGGTCTCAGCGATTCCCAAGGCCGGTGGACGAAGTGCTTCGCGCACCTGCTCAGCAGACCTGTCCGAGGTCACAAGATGACGAGGCCCGAAGATGCCGCCATCGATAAGCACGGCCGCTCGCACGCGATCGGGAAACGCAGATGCGGTGTTTAGGGCGACCGATGCTCCCCAGGAATGTCCCACCACGACCGCTTCTGGCACGCCGGCCCGGTCGAGAATCTCAATCACGTCTCGAGCGAGACGGGGAATGCTGAAGTCGGATTGTGGCGTCACCTGTGATCCGGAAGCCTCACCGTGGCCGCGCTGATCAACGGTGATGACTCGTCTTCCTGCCAGTCGGGCGAGGACCGGACCCCAGTAGTGCTGCTGCTGGGTCAAGCCGTGCAACAGCACAACCGGCAGCCCGGAAGTCTTGCCATTGTCATGGTCGGTGAAGACGGCTTCGGCGCCGTCGGACAGGGGCACTCGCACCGTGCGAACGCTATCGCCACGAACACCGCCGGAAGATGATGGCTTCTATGCTCCGCCCTCATGACGGCTCGCTCACACACACCTGCCGGGGTCTTGGTCGATCTTGACGGCACGTTGGTCGATAGCGAACCCGTGTGGTGGGAGGCGCAGATCGAGGTCATGACCTCATGGGGGAGCTCCTGGGGCACGCCGGATCACACCCACTGCCTTGGAGGGCCGCTCGAACGCGTCTCGGGCTACATGGCCGAGCGCATCGGCCCTCAGGCGCAGCCCGAGGAAATCGGACAACAGCTACTTGTGGCCGTGGAGACCAGGATCCGATCGCAGCGCCCGCGATGGCAACCCGGAGCCGTGGACTTTCTGCGCGCCTGCCGACGCGCAGCGATTCCCACCGGATTGGTGACGGCTGCCTGGCGGAGCCTGGTCGATGCCTCTCTCGAGCGGATGCGCGTCGACATCGGCGCCGAGCCCTTCGATGTCGTGGTGACGGGGGACAGTGTCACCGCTGGTAAGCCGCATGCTGAGCCCTACGAGACCGCAGCGCGTGCGATCGGCGTGGCGACACGTGACTGCCTGGCGGTCGAGGATTCACCGACAGGCGTGCAGTCGGCCCTCGCCGCGGGATGTGTGGTGGTTGCGGTACCCCAAGGTGTGCACATCGACGGCTCGAGCGTCCTGATCGTGGACAGCTTGGAGAACCGGCAACCGCGAGATTTGTGGCGGGACGCTCGACGTCACCTACGGATTGACGCGTGAGGCTTCAGTGCGCAGCGGACGTTGTTCGCCCAATGCGGGCGTCACTGAGGTAGCGCCGGCATTGGGGGTGTGTGTCCGCCGAATTCTGGGCAGGCGTCCTGGAACGAGCACCAGCTGCACAACGCCGATGGGGTGGCGGTGAAACCGTCGATGGCGGCGCGAGCGATGGCGTCACTCAAAGCCATGATCTTTCGTTCTGTTGCGCGCAACTCGTCTTCGGTGGGCTCGTAGCTGATCCTTTGCCCGTCGCCGAAATACAACAACTCGAGGCGTGCCGGAATCTGATCTGCGGTCCGCCACCACAGCAGGGCGTAAAAGCGCATCTGGAACAACGCCTTCGCCTCAAATCCTGCCCCGGGGCTGCGGCCCGTTTTGTAGTCCACGAGGCGGACAAGGCCGGTGGGAGAAATATCGACCCGGTCGATGTATCCACGAAGCGACAGCCCCGAGGGCAGTTCCGTGGAGACGCCCATCTCGCGGGCGTGGGGCTTCACTCGACGCGGATCTTCGAGGGTGAAGTATGCCTCCAGCAGCGGTCGAATGGGAGCGATGACCGCGTTGGCAATATCGGTGGGTTCCTCGAGGTGGATCCCTTCGGCGAGGATCTCCGCGTCCTCGGGTGCCTCCACACGCATGCGGTCCCAATGCTCCGCAGTCAGGGTCGTGGCCGTGTCGGCTGTTCTCTGCGCCGCCGGAACCGTGAACAACTCCTCCAAAACTGAGTGCACCAGGGTTCCCCGCAACGCGGCGGCCGAGGGTCGTTCTGGGAGTTTGTCGATGACGCGAAGGCGGTACAGAAGCGGGCAGGTCATGAAGTCGTTCGCCCGTGACGGTGATAACGACGGAGGAAACACGCTGGCAACTGTACGGACCGCCGGGGGTGTGTGCCGACGTAAGTTCAGGATGTCGCGCGCGGGATCCGGTACGCGGGATCCGGCGGCAGACACGCGGACCGTGCGCGGTCGCTACTGTCCTCACGTGCCGCGCAAACGACCCCCGCACCCACCCGCTCCGCGCGATCCGGTGGATGTTGCGACGCGGGCGCGCGGTCCGATCGGTCCGGGAGAATTGGTGCAACTCACGGACACCCGCGGAGTCAAGGTCACCATCACCACGGTGCCGGGTGCCATCCTGCACACGCACCGTGGGCAAATCCCGCACGATTCCCTGATCGGGATGGACGAAGGCTTTATTGCTACCTCCACGCGGGGTATCGATTACCTCGTGCAGCGCCCTCAACTCGACGACTACGTGTTGGGCATGCCGCGTCAAGCGGCGGTTATCTATCCGAAAGATGCTGCCCGGATCGTGGCGCTCGGCGATGTGGGGTCCGGATCCCGAGTACTCGAGGCCGGGGTTGGTTCAGGTGCCTTGACCTGCTACCTACTGAAGGCGGCCGGGCCCACCGGCACGGTGACGAGCGTCGAGCGGCGTTCGGACTTTGCGGAGGTTGCGCGCGAGAACGTTTCGCGATGGTTCGGCGGGACTCCACGATCGTGGAGGGTGAGCGAAATGGACCTCGTCGATACGACAGAGAGTGACATCCCGACCGGCAGTCAGGACACTCTCATTTTGGACATGCTCGCCCCGTGGGAGTGCCTCGATGTCGCCGATCGAGTGCTGCGAGCCGGAGGTTCCCTCGTCAGCTACGTCGCGACGACAACACAACTGTCACGCTTGGTCGAATCGATGCGCCTGTCTCGTCGCTGGACCGAGCCGCGAGCCGAGGAGAGCATCGTTCGCACGTGGCACCTCGACGGGCTCGCGGTGCGGCCAGATCATCGAATGTCGGGACACACCGGGTTCTTGGTGGCCGCGCGGCATATGGCGCCAGGGCAGCAGTCGCCTCCGCGTCGTCGTCGCCCGGCCCCCGGGGCCTACGGGCAGGATTACCAGGGTCCAGGCGCAGATCAGGTAGAAGAGGGCGAATCGGGTTAGGGTCAGAGACCAGCCCCCCCGGGGATGCGACGGATGGAGGATTCGATGACCGAGCCCAGCCCTGAGAGTCGTTTGCTCGCCATCGAGACAACCCTGGGCGAGGTTCGGGGCGAACTCGCTGCGCAAAAGGATCACAACCAGCGCCTCATTACGACGCTCCGGGAGGCCCGAGAGCAGATCGTGGCACTCAAGGCGGAAGTCGACAGGCTGGGCGAACCCCCGAGCGGGTACGCGACCTTCGTGGAAGCGCACGAGGACGGATCAGTGGACATCATGGCCTCGGGACGCAAGATGCGGGTCGCTGTCAGCCCTGGCGTGGGGGTCGATGGCTTGGTCGCAGGCCAAGAGGTCGTGCTCAACGAATCGATGAACGTTGTCGGCAAGCGCGACTACGAGGTCGTCGGTGAGATCGTCACGTTCAAGGAGATGCTCGGCGATGACCGGTGCGTCGTGGTGGCGAACGCTGATGAAGAGAGGGTCGTCCGACTCGCGCGGTCGATTGCCGGAGTCGGACTGCGCGCAGGGGATGCGTTGTTGTGTGACGTCCGCAGCGGCTACGTGATTGAGCAGGTGCCCCGCGCCGAGGTGGAAGAACTGGTTCTCGAGGAAGTTCCCGACATCGGATACGAGCAGATCGGTGGGTTGTTCAGCCAAATCGAATCGATCCGAGACGCGGTGGAACTGCCCTACGTGCACGCCGAGCTTTTCAAAGAGCATGAGCTCAGGGCCCCGAAAGGAATCTTGCTCTACGGCCCGCCCGGATGCGGCAAGACTCTCATCGCCAAGGCGGTGGCCAACTCCTTGGCCAAGAAGGTCGCCGAAAAGACCGGTGTCAGAGAAGCGAAGAGTTTCTTCTTGAACATCAAAGGCCCGGAACTTCTGAACAAGTACGTCGGCGAAACGGAGCGCCACATCCGTCTCGTCTTCCAGCGGGCACGTGAGAAGGCGTCCGAAGGTATGCCCGTCATCGTCTTCTTTGACGAAATGGATTCGTTGTTCCGAACGCGGGGGAGCGGCGTCAGCAGTGACGTCGAGAACACCATCGTGCCGCAGTTGCTGAGTGAGATTGATGGCGTGGAGAGCTTGGAGAACGTCATCGTCATCGGGGCATCGAACCGTGAAGACATGATCGATCCGGCAATTCTGCGCCCTGGTCGTTTGGACGTGAAAATCAAGATCGAACGTCCGGATGCCGAGGCGGCCCGGGAGATTTTGAGCAAGTACTTGGTGCCGGGACTGCCGATTCACGCCGACGACATCGCGGAACATTCCGGGGATTCCGACCTTGCCTGCTCGTCGATGATTGACCGAGCGATTGAGCGAATGTATGCGGAGTCCGACGAGAATCGGTTCCTCGAGGTCACCTACGAAGGTGGGGACAAGGAGGTCTTGTACTTCAAGGACTTCAACTCTGGGGCGATGCTCGAGAACATCGTGGCGCGTGCCAAGAAGTCGGCCATCAAGGAATTCCTGGACACGGGCGAGAAGGGCATTCGTGTGCAGCATCTGCTCGATGCATGCGTCGACGAGTTCCGCGAGAATGAGGACCTTCCCAACACGACCAACCCGGACGACTGGGCGCGCATCTCCGGAAAGAAGGGCGAACGGATCGTCTTCATCCGCACCTTGATCCAAGGCAAGCAGGGCGGCAGTCCGGGGCGTTCTATCGACAACGTCGCCAACACCGGCCAGTACCTGTAATCGCGCGCGACACGCAGTGGCGAGGAAGCATCCGGAGGTTCACCTGTGAGCGTCCATCGGATCATGGGCTTGGAAACCGAATACGGCATCAGCGTTCCCGGTCAGCCGATGCTCAACGCGATGGTCACGTCGTCACAGATCGTCAATGCCTATGCATACCTGATCTCGCACGGCATGACTTCGAAAGCTCGATGGGATTACGACGAGGAGTCGCCCTTACGAGACGCCCGCGGCTTCGACATGTCTCGCAGTGAGGCAGATGCTTCTCAATTGACCGACGAGGATCTTGGCCTCGCCAATGTGATTCTGCCGAACGGAGCTCGGCTCTACGTGGATCATGCGCACCCTGAATACTCAACGCCCGAGGTGACGAACCCCCGTGACGCCGTGTTGTGGGATCGGGCCGGTGTGAATGTCATGAATGCGGCCGCCGATGCTGCGGCTGCTGCGCCGGGTGGCGAGCGGATCTTGCTGTATAAAAACAACACCGACAACAAGGGCGCGTCCTACGGCTGTCACGAGAACTACCTGATGCGCCGGACCACCCCGTTTGCCGATGTCGTCCGTCATTTGACGCCCTTTTTCATTTCCCGCCAGGTCTTCACCGGCGCCGGGCGCCTGGGGATCGGTCAAGAGGGTCAAACCAGCGCTTTCCAATTAAGTCAGCGGGCCGACTTCTTCGAAGTGGAGGTTGGGCTCGAGACCACTCTCAAACGACCGATCATCAACACGCGGGACGAGCCGCATGCGGATCCGGAGAAGTACCGACGGTTGCACGTGATTGTTGGCGACGCGAACATGAGTGACACGGCAACATTTCTCAAAATGGGAACCACGGCGATCGTTCTCGCCATGATCGAAGACGGCTACCTGGACACCTTCGACGCCATGCCGCTGGATCCGGTTCGAGAGATGCATCAGGTGTCTCACGACACCACGTTGACGCACGTCATCGATGTGTCACGGGGACGTCGGTGGACGGCCATCGATATGCAGCGTGCGTTCCTCGAACACGCGTGGAACTACTGCCAATCACGCAGCGATGCGGACTTCGATGAGCAGACCAAGGAAGTTTTGACCCTGTGGGGCGACCACCTCGACCGCCTGCAGAACGATCGAATGAGTGTTGCCAGCACGATCGACTGGGTCGCGAAGTTGAGCCTGCTCGAAGGGTATGTCCGGCGTGACGGACTTGCCTGGGACGACCCTCGTCTGCACCTTGTCGACCTGCAATACGCGGACATCAGGAGTGACAAAGGCCTCGCGGCTCGATTGGAGCAAAGAGGCCGGCTGGTGCGGATGTTTGATGACGAAGAGATCGATCGGGCACGCCAACAGCCGCCTCACGACACCCGCGCGTACTTTCGCGGAGAGTGCGTGCGGCGCTATCCCGAATCCATCGCCGCTGCCTCATGGGACTCGGTGGTGTTCGACATTCCGCAGCGAGAATCTCTCCTGCGCGTGCCTACTTTGGAGCCCACGCGTGGCACGCACGGACACGTCTCACACATTCTGGATGCCAGCCCTGACGCTGCCTCGTTGATCGACGCGCTAACGGACGACTAGACGGGTAACCTTGTCCTATGGCCGGACAAGAGAACGTCGAACACCGCAGAGCGAATCGCCGCGATCACCATGAGGAAGAGTCCGCGGCGCCAGCCGCCAAAGAAGCCGATAGCGCCCTCGACGGCGACGTCGACGCCATTCTGGACGAGATCGACGGTGTTCTGGAGTCCAATGCCGAGGACTTCGTGAAGTCCTTCGTGCAAAAGGGCGGGCAGTGAGCCAGGACTTCCCGTCTGCGTTCGGCCTGGTGGGAACCTCGTCCTTCACGGAATTCCTGAACGCCTCGGGTAACGAGTCCCGGGTCAGCCGATCGACAGGCGCCGCCGCTTCGAGTGGTCCCGCCAACCTCGAAGCACCCCATGGGACGACGATCGTCGCCCTCGTCTGTGGCTCCGGGGTCGTCATGGCCGGTGATCGCCGCGCGACGATGGGCAACATCATCGCCCAGCGAGATGTGCAAAAGGTCTTCGAAACCGACGCATTTTCTGTTGTGGGCATCGCTGGCACCGCCGGCCTCGCCGTCGAACTCGTGCACCTGTTCCAGGTAGAACTCGAGCACTACGAAAAGATCGAGGGCACCCCACTGTCGCTCGAAGGAAAGGCCAATCGCCTGTCCTCGCTGCTGCGGGCGAATCTGGGGATGGCCATGCAGGGCCTGGCAGTAGTGCCGCTGTTTGCGGGCTTCGACCTGCCGGAGGAGCGCGGTCGAATCTTCTCCTACGACGTCACCGGTGGGCGGTACGAGGAGCATGACTTTCACGCAGTCGGTTCGGGATCCACCTTCGCTCGCGGCTCGCTCAAGAAGTTGTTCCGCGCGGACGCCGAGACGCATCTTCCCGATGGTCTCCGTCGTGACTGCCTCCGGCGTAGAAACCATCAGCGAGGATCGCCTCGCTCAGGAAGTGGAGCAGATGATGGCGGCGCGACTGGGTCGTCCTGACGGACCCCAGGCGAGCATGACCGGGGGTGCCTCATGAGTGTTCCGTTCTACGTGTCACCAGAGCAGATCATGAAAGACAAGGCGGACTTCGCGCGGAAAGGGATCGCCCGGGGACGTAGCGTTGTCGTTGTCCAATGCGCCCAGGGCGTCATCTTTGTCGCAGAGAATCCTTCCAAGGCTCTGCACAAAATCAGTGAGATCTACGACCGCATCGGTTTCGCCGCTGTCGGAAAGTACAACGAGTTCGAGAACCTCAGGGTCGCGGGTATTCGTCTGGCTGACCTACGGGGTTACTCATATGACCGCAGTGATGTGACGGGGCGTTCGCTAGCGAATGCCTATGCGCAAACACTCGGTTCGATCTTCACCGAAACCGCCAAGCCGTATGAAGTTGAGATCGTGGTTGCAGAGGTCGGTGCAGATGAATCCTCAGACCAGATGTACCGCCTGACCTTCGATGGTTCGGTGGCAGACGAACGGGGATTCGTCGCCATGGGCGGCTCAGCGGAGGCGATTGAGGGGGCAATGTCTGCCGCGTGGCAGCCGAATCAGGATCTCGAGACGTCCCTGCGTCAGGCGGTGAATGCGCTTGGCCAACACGGAACGGACGAGCGCCGGACGTTGAGCCCGGATGACCTCGAAGTGGCCGTCTTGGACAGAACTCGACCCAGGCGTCTGTTCCACCGGTTGGAAGGCGACTCCCTGGCGGACCTGCTGCAGGGCCCGCAAGCCCCTGCGTAGTGAGCCTGAAACTCCTACAGTGGAGACATGGATCGCCGCATCTTCGGAATCGAAACCGAATACGGCGTCACCTGCACGTTCCGGGGACAGCGCAGGCTCAGTCCCGATGAAGTAGCGCGCTATCTGTTTCGACGCGTGGTTGCATGGGGCAGAAGCAGCAATGTCTTCCTGCGCAACGGGTCCCGGCTATACCTCGATGTAGGCAGCCACCCTGAGTATGCGACCGCTGAATGCGACAGCGTGCAGCAGTTGATCACCCACGATCGTGCGGGGGAGCGCATCCTGGAAGGGCTGTGCGTGGATGCCGAGCAGCGACTCCGAGAGGAGGGCATCGCTGGCGACATCTATCTGTTCAAGAACAACACCGACTCTGCGGGCAATTCCTACGGTTGCCACGAGAACTTTCTCGTCGACCGATCCACCGATTTTCTCGCTCTCGCCGAAGGATTTATCCCCTTTCTCATTTCGCGCCAGATCGTCACGGGAGCCGGAAAGGTCCTCAACACTCCGCGCGGGGCGCGCTACTGCGTGAGTCAGCGCGCCGATCACATCTGGGAAGGGGTATCCAGCGCCACGACGCGGTCACGACCCATCATCAATACCCGCGACGAGCCGCACGCGGATGCCGACTTGTATCGACGGCTTCACGTCATCGTCGGCGATAGCAATATGAGCGAGACCACGGCGATGTTGAAGGTCGGAGCTGCCGACCTCGTGCTGCGAATGCTCGAGTCGGGCGCCGTGATGAGGGATTTGTCGTTCGAGAACCCCATTCGGGCCATCCGAGAAATCAGCCACGACACAACGGGTACCCGAACCGTCACCCTGAACAACGGCCGCGAGGTCACCGCCTTGCAGATGCAGGCGGAGTATTTCGAGAAGGTGGCGCAATACGTTGATCGCAGAGACTTGAGAGCCGACCCCATGGTCGATCGCGTGATGGACCTGTGGGAACGCGCTTTGAAGGCCGTGGAGGCGCAGGACTTCAGTGGTGTCGAGACGGAAATCGACTGGGTGATCAAGCAGCGACTGCTCGAGCGATACATGAAGAAGCACGATCTCGCCCTCGATGACGTCCGCATTGCCCAACTCGATCTCGCGTATCACGACATCAGTCGACAGCGAGGACTGTTCTACCTGTTGGAGCGCAAGGGCCTCGCGGCCCGCGTCACCAACGATGCCGAGGTGTTCGAGGCGAAAGAGGTACCGCCGCAAACGACACGAGCCAAGTTGCGAGGAGACTTCGTCAAACGCGCCCAAGAGCGTCGCCGTGACTTCACGGTCGATTGGGTACACCTGAAATTGAACGATCAGGCACAACGGACAGTTCTGTGCAAGGACCCCTTCGCGAATGTGGATGAGCGGGTCGAGCGCCTGTTGGCGAGCATGTAGGGGAAAGTGGCGTAACCTGCAGTGGTGAAAGTTGTTCTTGGCGCCGTCGTCGTGGCTCTTGTCGCGACATCCGCATGCTCATCGGGGTCACCTGATACCCCCGCCGCCACACCTGCTGCCTCTACCCAGACGTATCTGGTCACCGATTGCGGTAGTCCGGGTGAGCCGGTCCCGGCAGACTCGGCATCAGGGGCTTCGATCACGTCCGACGTCTCGGTGCTCGATGACGACGTACCCGTGGTGTACGTGGCGGAGGGCGCCGCACCCGTGGGTGAACTGATCACAGCTGAGTTGCGAGGTGGCTCGGGTGATGTGGCTGCACTCGACGACCTGATCACCGTCGAATATTGCGGCGTTGGACTATCGACGGGCGCCTTGTTTGATGCGTCCTGGGCGCGCGGAACACCGGCCACCTTTCCACTGTCGCAGGGGCAGTTGATTCAGGGGTGGGTAGACGGAATACCCGGTATGCAAGTTGGTGAGCGGCGCGTGTTGCTCATTCCCAGCGATCTGGCGTACGGAGATTCGCCACCGCCGGGAATCGAACCAGGGGAGACGCTGCTGTTCGTCGTCGAGTTGCTGGGTGTAGGTGCCGGATAACCATCACACGAACCTTCGTAGAGGAGACCACGTGAGCGAAAAGCCAGAGATTGATTTCATCGACGGGCCACCGCCGAATGAACTTGTGATCGAAGACATCGTCGAAGGTACCGGTGCGGTCGCGGCTGCCTCGGACACAGTCGAGGTGCACTATGTGGGCGTCGACTTCAGCACGGGTGAGCAATTCGATGCATCCTGGGATCGAGGAGAGTCCATCGTCTTTCCGCTGTCGGGACTCATCGCGGGATGGCAAGAAGGAATCCCCGGCATGAAGGTCGGTGGACGTCGTCAATTGATCATTCCCCCGGAGCTTGCTTACGGTCCCGCTGGAGCGGGACACCGACTGTCCGGCGCCACACTGGTTTTCGTGATCGATCTTTTGGATGTCCGCTAGTTCGCAGGTGACGCGTACGGAGCGTCTCCTGAATCTGGTCATTGCTCTGCTGGCCGCTCATACGCCGGTGTCACGCCAGGTGGTGCAATCCAGCGTCGCCGGCTACGACCCAGCGGCGACGACTACGGCCTTTGAGCGCATGTTCGAGCGTGACAAGGATGAATTGCGGTCCATGGGCATACCCATCGAGACGGTCACCGATGCTCACGGTGAAGTGTTGGGGTATCTGATCGATACGTCCGAGTATGTGCACCGGGATGTCACCTTCGACGCGGACGAGCTGATGGCTTTGAACCTAGCGGCGCTGGTGTGGGACGACGCAATCTTGAGTGCGACCGCAACCACGGCTGTACGAAAACTCGAATCGACGGGGACGATCCCGTCCCTTGCGCCCGATGCAAAAGCGATACCGACCTTTGCTCATGTCAGCGCCAGCGACGCGGCCTTGCTGCCCCTGATGCGTGCCGTGCGTGATCGCAAGGTCGTTCGCTTCTCCTACCGCAAGCCGGGCGGCGACGGATCGACCAGACGTGTCGATCCGTGGTCGTTACACGCCGAGGACGGCCGTTGGTACCTCACCGGGTGGGATCACGAACGCACGAGTGCACGTACTTTCCGCGTGTCACGTATCGAGGGTTCGGTCACCCTGACGGCCGAACCCACCACAACGGAGAGATCTGCTGCCCCCACGGCGAGCACGGAGGAGTCCGAGGAAGACGTCGAGATCGGCTTCGTTCTGCCGGAACGTCAAGGGGCGGAGTTGCGTCGTCACCCAACGCTTCGACCATCGAGCACTGGCAGTGACGCGGAGGGTTCCGGTCAAGCCCCGGTATTCACTATCCATGATTCACCGCGCCGAGCACTTGCGCTGTTGTGGCGTGCGGGACCACAGGTGTATCCGGTGTATCCAGAGCACGTGGTCTCTGCCTTCCATCAGGGCCTCCAACAACTGGCAGCCGATCACTCATGAGCGAAACTGCGTCGGAGCGATTGTCCAGACTGTTGGCCCTTGTGCCGTGGCTTCGCGCGCACGATGGGATCACCATCACGGAAGCTGCTGCTCATTTCCAGATCTCAAACGAACAACTCTCCAAGGATCTGTGGCAGTTGATCGTGTGCGGCATTCCCGGATATGGACCGGACCAACTTGTCGATATTCAGTTCTGGGACGACGACCGCATCCATGTCCTCGATGCGATAACCCTGGAGAAGCCGCTGCGTCTTACCGGTGAGGAGGTCGCGGCTCTACACCTTGGCCTGAGGGTTCTCAGCAACCTTCCCGGTGCCCAGCCCCAAGAGTCCATCTTGTCGGCGATGGTGAAGTTGGAAGCTCTCGCCGAACCGTCGCTCACCCTCGACATCACCATTCCCGATCAATCGGCTGTCGTGGCGACTTTGGACGACGCAATAGCCGGTGGAAGCGTCGTGGAAATTGAGTACGCATCTGGTGAAGCGGACCTCATCGAGCGACGTCGCATCCAACCGCGTACGAGTTTCTCCGTGGATGGGTTTGTGTACGTCCATGCATGGTGTTTTCGCGCGGATGACGTCAGAACCTTCCGGACGGACCGGATCGTGAGTGTTGAGCCAGCACCCGACCATCCGACACCGAGCAACCCCACCGGTGAAGACCCACCGGCACTGCGACGCGACCCCGACAACATGAGTGCCGCGCTGCTTCACATTGCCCCCGAAGGGCTGTGGATTGTGGACTCTGAACCCGTGGTGCAGGTGGCCGAGGAGTCGGCCGAACCTGCGGGTGATGGCCCCAAGGATGGTGTGTTTGCGGAAATTCGCTATGCCTCGGTGGATTGGCTCGTTCGGTGGGTCATGGGACACGGGGGCGTGGTTTCCGTTGTCGAACCTGAGGAGGTACGGGGCATGGTTCGCCAGGCTGCCGTATCCCGGCAGCAATCCGGCTAGCATGGGGGTGCACGGTTCCACCCGTGCGTAACCGAAGGAGCCTGGACCATGCCCAACTTGCGATGGCAAGAACTGCTCATCATCGTCGCCCTGGTTCTCTTGCTTTTCGGAGCCAAGCGCCTTCCGGACGCTGCGCGTGGCCTGGGACGGTCCCTTCGCATATTCAAGGCGGAGACCAAGGGACTTGTTGACGGGGAAGAGGACGGCGAGACCGCAGCAGATGCTGCTGCGGGGTCTACCGCCCCGGCGCCTGCGCCTCCGAGCGCGATCGAATCACCCCCGCGCGAAGCACCCCCTGCAAACTCTGACCCCGTTGAACACGATTCTGGTGAGCGTTCCACGGAAACCAACAACGGCTAAGCACCCCTGTGGCAGTTCAGGAGCAGGGGAACGAACAACACGCGGCGATGCCGCTTACCGAACATCTGCGTGAGTTGCGTTCACGCCTCGTTAAGTCGGGGATCGCCGTTGTTGTCGGCATGGTGGTTGGTTGGATCGCGTACCCGACAATTTTCGAACTTCTGAGCCAGCCCTTCGAGGGCGCAGTGGAGCAGGCCCAGAAAGAGGGTCGCGACGTCACCCTTGCCCTCACCGGGGTTACCGACCCCTTCATCCTGCAACTCCAGGTGGCGGCAATTGCGGGAATAGTTCTGGCCTCGCCCGTGTGGCTGTATCAATTGTGGCGATTCGTGACTCCCGGGCTGCACAAACATGAGAAGCGATGGGGGATCGCATTCGTTGCGGTTGCCTTTCCGTTGTTCCTCGCCGGCACTGCGTTGGCTTACTTCGTGCTGCCCTTTGGCCTCGAGATTCTCTTGGGCTTTACGCCGGAAAATGTGGAAAACATTGTCTCGGTCGACCGGTATCTCCGGTTCTTTATCCGAACGGTCATCGTTTTTGGAGTCGGCTTCCTGACACCCCTGTTCATCGTCACGTTGAATTTCGCCGGAATCTTGACAGGCAAGCGCCTGATGTCTTGGTGGCGGTGGATCATTTTCGTGGTGTTCATCTTCGCCGCGATCGCAACGCCGACCGGTGATCCCATCAACCTGGTGCTGCTGGCCGGACCGATTCTCATGCTGGTCGTCATCGCCGTAGGTATTGCTCTTCTCAACGATCGGCGTCGAGCGCGCCGAGGCCTCGGCGAGCCGGACTATCGCGAATGGGATGACGATCAAGCCTCACCTATCGATGAGAACTCGTGATCAAGATCATCGTGAACCCCACTGCAGGTGGGGGCAGTGCGGTTGACCACGCCAGCACTCTCGCCCGAGCGTGTGCCGACGCAGGAATATCCGTGCATGTGCACGTCGCCGCGAATCGCGACGACAGTGTGCGCACTGCCATGGAGACCGCCCCCCGCGGACTAGTCGTCGCCTGTGGCGGTGATGGGACCGTGCACGACTGCTTGCAAGGGGTCATGCGTGCCAAGGCTGCCTCTCCTCGCATCGCCATCTGGCCCGTGGGTACCGGTAACGACATCGATCGCGGTCTGCGCTTGACCAAGAACAGCCGGCCAACAGAGCCCACCACCACCGGGGGCGAACCACCGGCCAAATCCGAGGCCCCCGCGCCATCCATCGACAGTTTCATCGATGCGGTCTCCGATCAACGCTTTCGCTCCATTGATGTGGGTTCGGTTCACTGTGGAGACGCTGAGCCCCACTACTTTCTTGGTGTTCTGTCGTGCGGCTTCGACTCAGACGTCAACGAACGGGCCAATGCCATGCCGGCACGAGTGGGGAAGGCCCGGTACTTGCTGGGTGTCGCCCGAGAATTGCCGACGGTTCGCCCCCGCTGGTACTCCATTGACAGCGATGGCGAAGATCGCAGCATGGCGGGCATGGTGTTGGCCATCGGCAATGGTCCGGCCTACGGATCCGGCATGTTGGTGTGTCCCGGTGCCGACATGACCGACGGCGTCCTGGACGTGACATTGGTAACGAACGCGCCGAAGCGAACCTTCGTGTCGGTTCTGCCCCGCGTGTATTCCGGCCGGCACATCGAGCACCCGTCCGTTACGGCCTGGACGGCTCGACAACTCCGGATCGACGCTCCGGACTCGATCGTCTATGCCGATGGTGAACGGATCGGGCCGCTTCCAGCCACCGTTGCGGTTCGTCACCGCGCCCTGGAGGTGCTGGACGCCCACCACGCCTAAGGTGGCCGCTGTGTCTGGTGCGTCGCCTGCCGATCGCTATGCAGCGTCTCGGCAACGCTCGTCTGCGCCGCAGACCGAGCAGTTTGCCCGGCTATACGAGTTCGCACTTGATGAATTCCAGCTGACCGGGTGCCGCGCTCTCGAAGCCGGCCGCGGCGTATTGGTCGCCGCGCCGACGGGATCCGGCAAGACCGTTGTCGGGGAGTTTGCCATCCACTGTGCTGTGCAGTCGGGCACCAAGTGCTTTTACACCACGCCCATCAAGGCTTTGTCGAATCAGAAGTACGCGGAGTTGGTGGAGCGCTATGGACGCGACACCATCGGTCTCTTGACCGGTGATACCTCGATCAACGGCGAGGCTCCGGTGGTCGTGATGACCACGGAGGTTCTTCGCAACATGCTGTATGCAGGTTCCACCACCTTGGACAACCTGAGCCACGTCGTGATGGACGAGGTTCACTATTTGGCGGATCGATTCCGGGGGGCCGTGTGGGAAGAAATCATCATCCACCTGCCGTTGGAGGTGATCGTCACCGCGTTGAGCGCGACGGTGTCAAATGCTGAGGAATTCGGTGCGTGGTTGTCTGCCGTGCGGGGGGATACCGAAGTCATCGTGGAAGAGCACCGACCTGTTCCGTTGTGGCAGCACGTGATGGCGGGACATCACCTGTATGACCTGTTCTCGGATGGGCATCACGTCAACCCTGAACTCATCGCCCTAGAGCGCGGAGTCCGATCAGGAACGCCCCGACCCGGCGGTTCACGACGAGCCTCGCGAAGTCGGCATCAGCGTCATCGGCGAACAAGGCTCACCCCGTGGCGCAGTGATGTCGTGGAGAAGCTCGGCAGTGATGGCCTCCTGCCGTGCATCTACTTCTTGTTCAGTCGAGCCGGATGTGACGACGCGGTGCAGCAGTGTCTGCGCTCAGCTATTCGCCTCACGACCTCCGAGGAGCGACAACGCATCCGATCAACCATCGCCGAGCGAACCATGGGTATCTCAGACGACGATCTTGCGGCACTCGACTACGTCGATTGGGCAGAAGCCCTTGAGAGAGGTATCGCGGCCCACCATGCCGGCATGCTTCCCGCATTCAAGGAAGTCGTCGAGGACCTTTTCCAGCAGGGGCTGATCAAGGTGGTCTTCGCAACCGAAACTCTGGCTCTGGGCATCAACATGCCAGCCAAGAGCGTGGTGTTGGAGCGACTGGTGAAGTGGAACGGCGAAGCGCATGCAGATTTGAGTGCGGGGGAGTACACCCAACTCACCGGGAGGGCCGGACGCCGTGGCATCGACGTCGAGGGCCACGCGGTCGTCCTATGGTCCGACGATCTCGATCCGGAGGTCCTGGCCGGACTAGCGTCCACCCGAACGTATCCGCTGAAATCGTCCTTTCGCGCGTCGTACAACATGGCCGTAAATCTGGTGGGGACCATGGGCCGCCAACGCGCGCGCGATGTGCTGGAAACGAGCTTCGCGCAATTTCAAGCAGATCAATCCGTTGTGGGCCTCAGCGCTGAGGCCAAGCGTCTGCGAGAGGCTCAGGATGGCTACCGGACAGCGATGTCCTGCCACCTGGGGGATTTCTCCGAATATGCCCGGATCCGCGAGGATCTTTCCCAGGCAGAGAAGACGGCCGGACGGCGAGCCCAGATGGCCCGAAAGACAAATGCCGAAAATTCCCTCATGGCGCTGCGGCCCGGTGACGTCATTCGCATACCGCGCGGCAAGCGTGCCGGGCCGGCCGTTGTTCTCACCGCAGCCGATCGACCCGCGGATCCTCGGCCGCAAGTCTTGACCGCCGAGCGGCAGATCCGACGCATTTCGACCGTCGAGGTGCCGGGTTCTTTGGATGTTGTGGGTCGCGTCAAAATTCCCCGCCACTTCTCTGCCAAGGACTCCGGCATGAAGCGCGATTTGGCTCAGCGGGCTGTCGCGGTAGCGGAATCGGCAGATAATGAAGGGGGCAGGAGCACACGCGCAGCGCAAGATGCCGTGGCTGAGTCCGGTGACGAAATCGCGGACATGCGATCGCGGTTGCGGGCTCATCCCTGTCACGGTTGTGAAGAACGCGAAGCCCATGCCCGTTGGGCGGAGCGCTATTTCCGTGCAGAGCGACAGATAGGGGAATTGGATCGACGCATTGCCGCCCGAACGCACAGCATCGCTCGTCAGTTCGACCGGGTGTGCGAGACCCTGACGGAACTTGGATACCTCGAGGGAGCGGCGGACGATCTGCGCGTCACCGACCAGGGGCGCATGTTGGGCGTGTTGTATTCGGAATCCGACTTGCTCATTGCCGAATGCCTTCGTGCCGGCGTGTGGAGCGGATTGGCGCCTCACGAGCTTGCGTCGGTGGTGGCGGCGATCGTCTACGAGTCGCGGCGTTCAGAAGGAGAGGTGGGACCCGCGGTGCCCGGTGGCGCGGTGGAGGCAGCCCTCGCGGGGGTGCACCGCATTTGGGCGCGGCTGAGCGATATCGAGCGAGCCCACCGCCTCAACCCCGAGCCCGAACCCGACGCGGGCCTGGTCTGGGCCGTGTATCGCTGGGCACGTGGTGCGAGTCTGCTGACGGTGCTGACGAGCAATGACGTCAGCGCAGGGGACTTCGTCCGTTGGACCCGTCAGGTCATCGATGTGTTGGAACAGATTGCCCAGGCTGCGGCTGATCCGCAGGTGACGGAGGCTGCCCGCGAGGCAGTTGACGCCCTCGATCGAGGAGTCGTCTCCTTTCAGCCCACCGCACCCTGAGCGAACCGCTCAACCCCCCATTCGGCAAGCAAGTTGTCCCACATCTGCGGATCGCTCGCTGAGGCGGGGATGGGTTCCATGATGACGTCGTTAAGGCGGGGGATGGGTACGTCACGCCGTATGGCCGCGACGCGTTCCGCGGCATCGAGGTATGCCGCGTTGTCCACAACAAGCCGTGCGAGTCGCGGAGTGAGTGGCTTCTCGACTGGTTCTGATGCGCTCGCCTGGCGAACCTTGTCCAGCGAACCGAAGGCGCTGATCAGTGCGACCGCGGTCTTTTCCCCAATTCCCGGCACACCGGGAAGCCCATCTGATGGGTCACCTCGCAAGATGGCGACGTCGAGGTACTGCAACGGGGACACACCGAAACGCTCGACCACGGCGTCGGCATCCAGCAGCGGCCATGCATCCATTCCGCCCTTCACGGTCATGAGAACACGGACCGTACCTGAGACCAGCTGCACGAAATCACGATCACCGGTGACAACAACCGTGGAGCGACCCGCCTTGCTTGCTGCCCGGGCAAGCGTTCCGGCGACGTCATCTGCTTCGAATTCCCGAACGCCCACCACCGGTACGCCCCACGCCTCCAAGATGTCTCGGATGGCACCAATCTGCGGGCCGAGTTCATCGGGCTCGGCCTCTTCGTCCCCCGTAGCGGACTCTTGTTCCAAGCGGTGGGTCTTGTAGCTCGGGATGAGATCCACCCGCCATTCGGGGCGCCAATCGGTATCCCACGCACACAGGAGTGTTCGTGGGTTGTACATGTCTCGCAGACGCTCAATGGTCTGCAGCACGCCACGGATTGCGTTGTGCGGGTGCCCATCGGGTGCAGTCATGGAGGTGGGGAGGGCATAGAAGGATCGGTAGTACAACGACGCTGTGTCGAGGATCATGACGTCCACATTCGAGGTGGGCACGCAGGAAGTCTGGCACGCCTTACGGTTAACCCGTGGAACTTGAGCTTCTGACCCGCCTGCGACAAGCCATGCACGACGATGACGTGGCGGCCATGATCATCACGCCGACAGCGTTTCCGGAGCGATCGCCGTGGACGACCACATGTGGGCACAACGAGTTGTGCGACTCCGGCAGGTGCTGCCCGAGCGGCCCCAGGTGCTTGCGGGATCGATCATCAACGCTTTGCGCCAGAAGAAGACACCGCGGGAGATCGAACTGTTGCAGGAAGCGGCTGCGGCCATTGAATCCGTGCACCGCCTCGTGCCGACGATTGTCCGATCTGGGATGACCGAAAGCGAGGTCGCTCACCACATTGGGGCCGCGATTATCGACGCCGGGCACACGGGAGTGGATTTCGTCATCGTGGCTAGTGGCCCCAATGGCGCCAACCCGCATCACTCAGTTTCCGAGCGCGTCATCGGCATCGGCGATCCGATCGTGATCGACATCGGCGGAACTATGCCGAGTGGCTATCGCAGTGACTGCACGCGCACCTACGTTGTGGGCGAGCCCGCCGCCGAATACAGCGCGGCATTCGAGGTGCTGCTCAACGCACAACAATCGTCCGTAGCGTTCGTCAGTGACGAGCGGACATGCGAATCCGTCGACGCTCACGCGCGCGCCCTGATGCACGGCCATCACCTAGACGGGCGACCACTGGACGACTACTTCATTCACCGAATCGGTCATGGGATCGGGTTGGAGAGTCACGAAGAGCCGTACTTGGTCGACGGCAATACCGATGTTCTGCAGCCCGGCATGGCGTTCAGTATCGAACCGGGCTTCTACGTCCCGGGACGCTTCGGCGCTCGGATCGAGGACATTGTGGTGTGCACCGAGGAGGGGGCACGCAATCTCAACACCCTCAGTCGCGATTTGATTCGGATTCCTGCGTGAGTTCTTCCAGCCGCACACTGCTGGTGAACGCCGAGGTCTACTCGTCTTCGGACCCATTCGCGACCGCTGTGATGATCGACGAGGGAGTGATCACCTGGGTGGGTGACGATGCGGGGGCCCGCGTTCACACAGATATCGCTCACCAGGTGGTGGATCTCCAGGGTGCCTTTCTCGCGCCCGGTTTCGTCGACTCGCACATTCATGCGACCAGCTCTGGTCTGCGGCTGATGGGACTCGACCTCTCGGATGCCCGTCATGCCCAGGATGTCCTGGACGCCATCACCGCCCATGCGGCCGACAAGTCGTCGGGGCTCATCTATGGGCACGGCTGGGACGAAACGGTGTGGGCAGACTCGCGTCTTCCTGGCCGTCACGAGATCGATGCGGCGGCCAAGGGCCGGCACGTCTACCTGTCTCGGATTGATGTTCACTCGGCGCTGGTGTCCACATCGCTCGTCGATCGATGCCCTGACATCGATCGCGTCGAGGGGTTTTCCTCCCACGGTGCCGTCGCGCAGCGGGCGCACCACCTCATTCGCGAGTACGCCTTCGAACAGATATCAGTCCAGGATCGCCGAGACGCACAACTAGCGACACTGTCCTTGGCGGCGTCGAAAGGCGTCGTCGCGGTGCACGAGATGGGTGGGCCGACGATTGGGGGAGCGGAGGATCTGCGGACCTTCCTGGAGGTAGCGGCCGACAACGCCGGGACCAAGGTCACGGGTTACTGGGGCCAACTCGCATCCGAAGGCGGGATCGAACTGGCCCGAGAGCTCGGTGCTCATGGTGTCGGCGGAGACCTCTTTGTCGATGGTTCGCTCGGTTCGCATACGGCGGCACTACATGAGCCGTACTGCGATGCGCCTGACACGCGCGGTGTTCTATATCTGGCGGAAGACGACATCGCCGACCACCTGGTGGAGGCCACCCGAGCCGGGATCCAAGCCGGCTTCCACGTCATTGGTGACGCAGCCTGCGCAGCCGTCGCTGCCGGCTTTCGCCGAGCTGCCAGCATCGTCGGCGAACAGATGCTGCGAGCGCGTCGACACCGGCTCGAGCATGCTGAGATGTTGTCCGACGCTGATATCGCCACAGTGATCGACCTGGGAGCCTGTGTGAGCATGCAACCGATCTTCGATGAGTTGTGGGGTGTGCCCGACGGTATGTACGCCTCACGCCTAGGCGACGAGCGGTCCGGTTCGATGAATCGCTTCGCAACGATCGTCGGCGCTGGTGGGCACCTGGCTCTGAACTCCGATAGTCCGGTGACGCCCATCGATCCATGGTCCATCGTGCGCGCTGCAACACGCCATACGACGCCGGACGAGCGCATCACCGCACGTGCCGCGTTCGCGGCGGCAACCAGAGGGGGATGGCGTGCCGTTGGCGATTCCCAGGCGGGAGTCATTTCCGTGGGAGCGCCTGCACACCTGGCCGCATGGCGTGTTGACGAACGCGACGTGCACGTTCCAGATAGCAGGGTTGCGGATTGGTCGACCGATCCCCGTTCGGGAACACCCGGGCTTCCCGTCCTGACGGGCGAGCTACCCGAGTGCCTGGCCACCTGGGTTGACGGTGACGTTGTTTTCGATCACGACTTCGTTCAGGCATCCCATGGGTGAACCAGATTCCCGCACGCGACTCGGTGTTCTCGCCGCTGTTGCGATCGCTGCGGTCTCCGGCGTCGTCACCGCTGTGGCGTTCGCTCCCATCGGCTGGTGGCCGCTGGCTTTCGTGGGAGTATTGGGTGTACTCGCAGTGCAATGGCGAGCGCGAAGCAGACGCGGTGCGCTGACGGGTTTCGTCTACGGGCTCACCTTCTTTCTTGTTCT
>RGQW01000021.1 GCA_010029945.1 Actinomycetota bacterium
GATCGATACGACCTGAATGTCCCGAGCGTGTATGAACCGGTCGAAGGATCCTGGTTGTCCTGCATCGATCACCACGACAGTTTCGGCGAACGTTGCAGCGCTGTCCGCTGTTCCCATCGAAGCGCTGATGGAGTGCGGTGCCGATGCACCTGATGACATCTCCGATCTGCTGACCTAGCGCATCAATCGTCCGTACCGGTGCATCGTTTGTGATAGCGCTTGCTCCTTGACGAAGCGCAGTAGGTCCAAGCGTCCAACGCCGGTGACGATTGATTCATCGACCGTCACGCCAGTGGTGTGTGCAGCCTTGAGGACGTCGTCGTTGATCTTGGTGAGGAGTCGCAAGCGGGCTTCGCCAGTCTGAGCAGACAACCGAGTTGCGAGCTGGTCGTCGGTTTCCCTCGCAGGGGTGCTGAACTCAATCGGAACACCAGTGATCGCTGCGGCGGTGCGCAGGAGGTGCGCCTCGGTGGTGTCATCGGTGTCGATCCGAACGATCACCATATCCAGTGGGTGGTAACGCAGCACGTTGCTCTCACACGCGAGCCCACTCGGATCATGCTCAAGGGTGAAGTAGTTATTCCATGCGCTCTGGTAGTCGGCGATTGCTGAGTCAGCAACACAATCTCGCGTGTCCGCGGATCCACCTGTGCAGGTGTGCCAGGTGCCGTAGGAGTGCAGGTGATCGGGGCCACCGGGCTTGGTCCCCGAGCCAACCGAACTGCGCTTCCAGCCGCCGAACGGTTGACGACGCACGATCGCACCGGTGATGTGTCGGTTGATGTACGCATTGCCGACCTGCACGTTCTCGCGCCAGAAGTCAATCTCCTTGGGATCCAGTGACTGGATGCCTCCGGTGAGTCCGTAGATCGGCGCGTTTTGAAGTTCGATCGCATGCGTGAGGTCATCTGCGCGCATGAGGCCGAGTACAGGACCGAAGCACTCGGTGAGGTGGAACCATGATCCCGGCTCCACGTCCTTGCGCACACCGGGTGTCCAGGTGTTCTCGTCGATCTGCTGCGGTTCAACCAACCAGGTTTCACCGTGCTCGAGGCTGGTGAGCGCGCGCTCAAGAGGTCCGCGGGCCGGAGCAATGAGCGGCCCCATGATCGTGGACAAATCGGTGGCGGAGCCGACCTTCAGGCTGCGGACTGCATCGGTGAGGCGAGTGTGGAAGGACGGATCGTCGTAGACGCTGGCCTCGATGATCGCCAGGCTCGCGGCTGAGCACTTCTGGCCGGCGTGGCCGAAGGAGCTCTTCACTAAGTCCTTGATCGCCTGATCGATGTCCGCGGCGGCGGTGATAACCATGGCGTTCTTGCCGCTGGTTTCGGCGTTCATCCGGATGGTGGGCTTCCACGAGGTGAACAGGTCGGCTGTTTCCAGCGACCCGGTGAGCATGACGAGATCGACGTCGTCATGCGTGATGAGGTGCTGACCCACCTCGTTGTCCGGGGTGCAGGCCAGTTGAACAAGATCCTCCGGGACTCCGGCGCGATGCAGCGAATCGATGAGTAGTGCACCGACCTCGCGAGCCTCCGGGGCGGGCTTGAGGATCGCGCCGCCGCCGGCTGCGATCGCGTGGACCAGGCCGCTGAGCGGGATGGCGTAGGGGAAGTTCCATGGACCGGCCACGACGGTGACTGGGTGTGGGGTCCACTGCAAACCCTGCTTTTCGTACTCCTCGTGCTGAAGCGTGAGATGTGCGGCGTAGGTCACGAAGTCGATGCCCTCGCTGATCTCCGGATCAGACTCGCGCACGGTCTTGCCCATGAAGTGCGCTTCGGCGGCGATCGCCTCGCCGCGACGCTCCTCAAGCACGTCGGCCACCTGGGCGAGGATCGTGCGACGGGTGGCCCAACTGGTGGCGGCCCATTCGGCTTGCGCGGTCCTTGCGAGCTCGATGGCGTCGTCGATTTTGGCAATGGATTCCACGAGTGGCGGGTTGATGGGCTGGTAACTGTTCAAGTGGCGGTGCAGCCACTCGCGATTGGCGGGGACGGTGAAGTCGGTGTCCGCAACGTTCTCGAAGGACCCATCGACTGGGAAACGTGGGTGTGACTCACTGCGATCTTGATCGCGACGAGTCTTGCTGGTGACGGTGTGACGCCCGGCGACCGAGGCGCGGAAACGCTCGGCTTGTTCGCGCCACTCGGGGCTTCCGGGTGTGATGTCGAACAGTGCGCGCAGAAAGTTCTCCGGTGAAGAGTTCTCATCCAGCCGACGAGACAGGTAGGCAATGGATGCGTCTCGTTCATCCTCGCTGACGATTGGGGAGTAAAGCAGCAGCGAGCCCGCATCGTTTCGCACCGCGCGCGATTGCGGTAGCGCCATGCCTTCGAGCATCTCGATCTCGACGCGGTCGTGGGCGTTTAGTTCGTCTCGAAGGGTGAGCGCCCAGGCGACCTCAAACAGGTTGTGGCTGGCTACTCCGATGCGTAGAGCACCAGGGGTTGCATTCCGTAGCGCATACTCGAGCATTGCCTTGTAGCTGGCGTCAACGTCCGCCTTCGTTGGGTAGGGCGCGGGTTGCCAGTCGTGCAGTTCGGCTTCCACAACTTCCATTGCAAGGTTTGCACCCTTGACCAGACGCACCTTTATCCCCGTACCGGTGCGCGCGTAGCGAACGTTTGCCCAGTCAACGAGCGTGCGCAGCGCTGCATGCGAATCGGGAATGTAGGCCTGGAGCACGATGCCGGCTTCGAGGTCATCAAACTCCGTACGATCGAGAATGCGCATGAACGAATTCAGACTCAACTCCAGATCGCGGAACTCCTCCATATCCAGGTTGACGAAAGTTCGCGGTTGAGCATCACGAGCGGCGCGGTAAAGCTCGATGAGTTGTTCTTCAACACGCGCGAGGGAGTCCTTCTCGGCAAGGATGTCGAGATTGGCGCAGATAGCGGAAATCTTGACGGAGACGTAGTCAACGTCCGGGCGCCGGATGCGACCGACGACTGTGTCGCAACGGGCGATCGCCTCGTCGTTACCGAGAATCGCTTCGCCGAGGACATTCACGTTTATGCGAAAGCCCTCACCGGTACGGCGGTTGACGTACTGGGAAAAATTCGGTTCCTCGGAAGCGAGGATGACATCAGCGGTGTCCTTGGAGATGCGCCAGTCGACCGCCTTCTCGGTGATCGCCGGGATAGCAGGGGCGACCTTGCCGAGGCTTGCCAGGCCCAGCCGGTCGAAGGCGCCGAGCGAGGGGGGAACACCTTCTACGGTGAGATCGTGCAAACGCTCGGCAGAGCGCTTGGGATCACGGATGCGCAGCACCTGGTCGGTGAGGTCGAGCAGCAGGTCGCGGCCGGCATCGTCGGCAAGCAATCGGGCAAGCCGCTTAGATGCGTTCGCCTCCTTGCGTGAGGTGTCCTGCAGAGATGCCTGAAGGAGGGCTAGTGCCCGGGCTTCGGTCTTGGCCATGAGGTACTCGTCCGCGGGCAATGCGAGCTGTTCGGTTGCGGCGTTCGAAGGTTCGATCGTGGCCGCGCCCATGAGGCAAGAGTTCTGGGTGTCGGGCCTACTGTCTTGTGCCAGAGTAGACTCGTGGCTGTCGAATTAGTACAAAAGCGGATCCCCGATCAGGTGCTGCGTCCGTTCACCGAATTGGTGGCCGGGATCCCCCAGGTCATGGCTTCGGCCAAAGGTGTGGATGGCCGGTATGTGTTCGTCAATGCGGGTTTCTGCGACCGGATGGGGCTGACCGCCGATCGGATCGTGGGCCACCGCGTTCACGAGTTCTTCCCCGAGGAGATGGCCGACTCATATGCTGCCCAAGATGCCGAAGTAATCAAGTCCGGTCAGCCGCTGCGTGGACATTTGGAACTGATCGTGCGCGCGGACGGTTCCATGGGTTGGTACGTCACCAACAAGTCGGCTCTACGTGGGCTTCCAGGAGACGGGGACGTCGTCGTTGGTGTGGCCGTGCTGTCCATTGACCTGCAATCGCAGGTGAACAGCGCGCACGCGGGACTCGCAAGCGTGATCGCCGCTGTTCGGCACGACATCCATCATGGATGGCGCGTAGCCGAGATGGCGCTCGTCGCCGGATTATCGAGCACCCAACTTGAGCGGCTATGCCGACGTACTCTCGGCATTCCGCCGCAGAAACTCTTGCAACGGCTCCGACTAGAACATGCGGTGCACTTAATCACCACGACCCAACTGTCCATGGGTGACATCTCCGCCGAATGCGGCTTCTATGACCAGGCGTCATTCACTCGTCAGTTTCGGTCGACTCTGGGGCTAACCCCTGGCGCGTATCGGCGGACGGCCAGGTCACCTGCCTCTGGCGTCGATTCTCGGCACGTCGGTGTGTAGGAAATCTTCTCCCTTGAAGAGCAGCGGTTGTTCGAGCGCCACCGCGGTTGCGTAGCTCAGGCAGTCACCAAAATTCAATTGCGCTTGGTGTCCGGATCCTTTCCCAAACTGTCGGTAGGCCTCACGAGCGATGTTGGCTTGTTCGATGTCGAACGGAACGACCTCAACGTCGAGGGCGTTCACGAACCGATCGAAGGATCCGGGTTGTCGAGCGTCGATCACTACGCCAGCTTCGGCGAACGTGGCGGCGCCGACGGTGAGTGGTCTGGTGTCTAGGAGAAGTTCGAGAAAGGACTCGGCGTCGGGCTCACCCAAACAGATCGCGGCGATGACGGAGGAGTCGACAATCACCGGGGAAGACCTGTGTGCTTGTCGTACAGGTCGGCGAAGACATCACCGTCGGCCGGGGCTCGCGACGATCGCGCGGCGGCGATCAGGCCACGCAGAACATCTTCCGTGACGGTGCGTTGGCGATGACGCTCGGCGAGAGCATCTCGAAGGGCCTGTGTCACGGCGCCGGTCATCGTTGTGCCCTCCACCGCGGCGAGTTCGGCTGCCAGGCGGTGGGCTTCTGGGTCTTTAATGTTGAGCACAGTGACAAGTGTAGACAGTCAAGCAAAATTGTCTACCTGTTATCCACAGGTGTGGGTGGCCGAGGTTCGTTCCCTGTCTGTTTCTGGGGCGAGTAGCCTCACCCCGTGCTTCTGAGTGACCGGGACATCAAGGCAGAGGTCGCCGCCGACAGGGTGCAGATCGACCCCTACGACGAGGGGATGATCCAGCCGTCCAGTATTGACGTGCGGCTGGACCGCTGGTTCCGGGTCTTCGAGAACCACAAGTACCCGCACATTGATCCGAGCGTCGAGCAGCCAGACCTGACCCGGCTGATCGAGCCCGAAGGTGATGAGCCATTCATCTTGCACCCCGGCGAGTTTGTGCTCGGGTCAACTTTCGAGGTGGTGACGCTCCCCGATGACGTCGCCGGACGCCTCGAAGGAAAGTCATCGTTGGGGCGCCTGGGTTTGCTCACTCACTCGACGGCGGGATTCATCGATCCAGGTTTCTCCGGTCACGTGACGCTTGAGCTGTCGAACGTGGCAACCCTTCCGATCACGCTGTACCCGGGCATGAAGATCGGACAGTTGTGTTTGTTCCGACTGTCGTCACCGGCTGAGCATCCGTATGGATCCGAGAAGTACGGGTCTCGCTATCAAGGTCAGCGCGGACCGACACCGTCACGTTCGTTCGCAAACTTTCACCGCACGCAGGTCTGACGAACTTTCGCGCTCAGTCACTCTTGGCGGATTGAAGCATTAAGCGTGCTACGTCCGTGACCTCCACGCCCTCGGCATGTCCGTCTTGCTGCTTTGCGGCGACGGCGTCACTCATCATCACCGAGCAGAACGGGCAGGCGACGGCAACCGTCTGAGCACCGGTGGCGATGGCTTCGTCGGCCCGGGTCTTATTGACCGCCGTGCCGATCTTCTCCTCCATCCACATCCGCGCACCACCCGCGCCGCAGCAGAAGGACTGCTTGCCATGACGCGGCATCTCGGTGAGCGAAGCCCCCGTGTCACCGATCAGTTCGCGTGGCGGTGTGATGACGTCGTTGTGTCGACCGAGGTAGCACGGATCGTGGTACGTCACGGTGCGAGCCACGGGCTTGACGGCCGTGATCTTGCCGTCGTCGACGAGTGAGTTGAGCAGCTCCGTGTGGTGCACGACTTCGTAGTGGCCGCCAAGCTGTGGGTATTCCCGGCCGAGGGTGTTCAAGCAGTGCGGGCACGTCACAACGATCTTCGTGGCCTTGATTTCGTTGAGCACCTCGACGTTCTGCATGGCTTGCATCTGGAAGAGGAATTCGTTCCCGGCACGACGAGCTGGATCGCCGTTGCAGGTCTCCCCCTCGCCGAGGACCATGAATTCCACCCCGGCCATGTGCAGAAGTTCGGCGACGGCTTTCGTTGTTTGCTTCGCCCGATCCTCGAATGCTCCAGCGCAGCCGACCCAGAATAGATACTCGACGTCTGCGGGAATTTCGTCTTCACCGTCCATACCGAAGACGCGCACGGGGAAGTCGACCTCTTCGATCCACGCGTTCCGGTCGGAGGCGTTCATCCCCCAGGGGTTGCCCTTGTTCTCGATGTTCTTGAACAGGCCGTTGAGTTCGTTCGGGAACTCGCTCGCCATCAGCACCTGATAGCGACGCATATCGACGATGTGATCAATGTGGGCAATGTCGACCGGGCACTGCTGTACGCAGGCTCCGCAGGTGGTGCAACTCCACAGAACATCCGGACTCATCACGCCACCGGATGTTTGCGCCCAGGGGTCGCCGTCACCGTCCGCGATCAGTTGTCGCTCGGCGATCCCGAGGACGTCCTCATGGAGATCGGAGCGTTGGTCCGCCGCAGCTTGCAACCAGGGAGCCGCGGCGTGGGACTGCTCGCGAAGAGCAAGAGTCAACAACTTGGGGCTGAGCGGCTTCTCGGTGTTCCACGCCGGGCACTGACTTTGGCACCGTCCGCACTCGGTGCATGTGTTGACGTCGAGCAACGCCTTCCACGTGAAGTCACCGATCGTGCCAACACCGAGGGATGCGTCATCGTCGAGCTCGTCGATGTTCTCGAAATCGATGGCTTCACCCTTGACGGCGATGGGTTGCAGGGGACCGAGTGCCGGTCGTCCATCCGCGTTGCGCTGGAACCACACATTGAAGAACGCCAAGAAGCGGTGCCAGGCAACGCCCATCGTCGGCTGCGCCGCGACAGTGATTAACCAGGCAAGGGATACGGCGATCTTGATGAACGCAACGACCGCGATGCCGGTTTCGAGGGTGGCCTCGGGCGTCTGGGCGAGCCCGGACCCGATCCATGCCGTGAAGGGGAAGTGCACCGCGCTGGCCCACGACGCACCTTGAGAGGAGCCGAGTGCGTACTCCATTGCTCGCAAGGCGATGACGCAGACGCCGACGAGAAGGATCGTTATCTCGACGTAGTAGGCCTGCCACATAGTCGAACCGAAGAAGCGGGAGTTTCGTCCTTTGGAGTCCGGCCGATTGGACACGCGCAGCGCGATAAGGAACACGATCGACAGCACCATGAGCCAGGAAAGGCCTTCGACCAGCCACTCGAATGGGGGGAAGTGGCCGAGGAGGGGAATCACGAAATCGGGGTTGAGTAGCTGGCCGTAAGCCGTGACCAACGTCAAGAAGAGGACGAAGAAAGCGACCAACACGATCCAGTGCGCGGTGGCGACGATGGCGCCCACCGGTTGCTGCTTCAGGCGACTGGCCAGGAGGGACTCACGCAGCAGGGTGGCGGTGCGCTGGCCTGGGTTGTCCGACCTACGGGTGGGCTGCCCGCCTCGGTAGGTGCGCACCATTCCGGCGAGGGTCCGACCAAACAGGACGATCGCCACCACGGTGGCCATCGCGGCGATGACCGTCAAGGCCGTGGCGAGGGCGGAACTCACGTGAGCACGCTACTAGGGGCGAGCGACTGCAGCAGGGGACGGATATTGATCCGAGCCCCGTGGGCGGGTGATCTACATCACGCCAATCGGGCCCTGCAGGGGGAATTTTCCCCACCACTCAGGGGTTTTCTTATATGAGTCCACCAGACTCAAGTATTATGCGCTCCAATTTGCAATTTGGGGTCATGATGAGTCACACTGGAGTCATAAGACCACCCGGAGGGGATGGCGGCGGGAGCACTCCCACCCCGACCCTGGCCGGAGAAGAAGAGAGCAAGGAGTGAAGCCACTATGGCTCGAGCAGTAGGTATCGACCTGGGAACGACCAACTCGGTCGTCTCGGTCCTCGAAGGCGGAGACCCCGTCGTCATTGCCAATGCCGAAGGTTCTCGGACCACGCCGTCCGTCGTTGCCTTCGCCAAGAACGGCGAGGTGCTCGTCGGCGAGGTTGCCAAGCGCCAGGCCGTCACGAACGTTGACCGCACCATCCGGTCCGTGAAGCGGCATATGGGAACGGACTGGACCGTCGAGATCGACGATAAGAAATACACGGCGCAGGAGATCAGCGCGCGAACCCTGATGAAGTTGAAGCGAGACGCGGAGTCCTATCTCGGTGACACCGTTACCGACGCAGTCATCACCGTGCCCGCGTATTTCTCCGACGCGCAACGTCAGGCAACGAAAGAAGCCGGCGAGATCGCCGGACTCAACGTCCTGCGCATCATCAACGAGCCGACATCAGCGGCGCTGGCGTACGGGCTCGACAAGGGTGAGACCGAGCAGACGATTCTGGTCTTCGACCTCGGTGGTGGAACCTTCGACGTTTCGCTGCTGGAAATCGGTGACGGTGTGGTGGAAGTCAAGGCCACCAGTGGTGACAACCACCTGGGAGGCGACGACTGGGACAACGCCGTTGTCGAGTGGATGGTCACGCAGTTCAAGAACGCCCACGGAGTCGACTTGTCCAAGGACAAGATGGCGATGCAGCGCCTTCAGGAAGCTGCCGAGAAGGCGAAGATCGAATTGTCGTCGTCGATGCAGTCGTCGATTAATCTTCCGTACATCACGGCAAGCGCCGAAGGGCCCTTGCACCTCGAAGAGTCGCTGAGCCGCGCTCAATTCGAGTCGATGACAGCCGATCTCCTCAAGCGGACCAAGGCTCCTGTGGAGGCCGTGATCAAGGACGCCGGCATCAACGTCGACTCCATCGATCAGATCGTCCTCGTCGGCGGTTCGACCCGTATGCCCGCGGTCGCGGATCTCGTGAAAGAGGTCACCGGCAAGGAAGCCAACAAGGGTGTGAACCCGGATGAGGTCGTCGCGATCGGAGCTGCCCTGCAGGCAGGTGTCCTACGCGGAGACGTCAAGGATGTGCTGTTGCTGGACGTGACGCCGCTGTCGCTGGGTATTGAGACCAAGGGTGGCGTGATGACCAAGCTCATCGAGCGCAACACCACAATCCCCACCAAGCGCAGCGAGATCTTCACGACCGCGGAAGACAACCAACCGTCGGTGTTGATCCAGGTCTACCAAGGCGAGCGCGAGATGGCTGCGTACAACAAGCAGCTCGGCACCTTCGAACTAACCGGTCTGCCTCCGGCTCCCCGGGGTATTCCGCAGATCGAGGTCGCCTTCGACATCGATGCCAACGGAATCGTGCACGTCTCCGCAAAGGACACCGCGACAGGCAAAGAGCAGTCGATGACTATCTCCGGTGGCAGTTCGCTGTCCAAGGAAGACATCGATCGCATGATGCGCGACGCCGAGCAGCACGCCGAGGAAGACAAGGAGCGCCGCGAGGAAGCAGAGGTGCGCAACAACGCCGAAGCCCTCGTCTACCAGACGGAGAAGTTCCTCGCGGACAACGCGGACAGCGTCCCGGAGGACGCGAAGTCCAATGTCGAAGAGCCCCTCGGCGAGCTCAAGGCAGCGATCGAAGCAGGTGACCTCGCGGCCATGAAGGCAGCGACAGACAAGGTCGCTCAAGCGAGCCAGGCGCTCGGTGCCGCGATGTACACCATGGCCCAGCAAGAAGGTGCCGATGGCACTGCCGCGGCGGAAGGCGCTGCAGAAGAGGCTGCTGATTCCGCGGAGGAAGAGGTCATCGACGCGGAGATCGTGGACGAGGAAGAAGCGAAGTGACCGACCCCGGACATTCGGAAGAGGAGAACGCCGGCGAAGGCGTGCGCGTCAGCGACAAGCGCCGTATCGACCCGGAGACCTACGAAGTCCGGGAAGGTGTCGCCCCAACGTCTCTCACCGACGATGCGCTGGCCGCGGAAGAAGCCGCGGCCAGCGCCATCGAAGGTGACGTGGTCGGCATCGAAGCCAAGGTCGCCGAGTTAACGGCCGATCTGCAGCGTGTGCATGCGGAGTACGCCAACTACCGCAAGCGGATCGAGCGTGATCGAGAAGTAATGCAGCAGATGGCCGTTGCATCGGCTCTCATAGAGCTGCTTCCGGTACTTGATGACATTGAGCGGGCGCGGGAACACGACGAACTTGACGGTGCCTTTCGCACGGTTGGCGAGGGACTGGAGTCCGTTCTGGCCAAGCTCGGGCTCGAGAAGTTCGGAGCCTCGGGCGAGGAATTCGATCCAACCGTGCACGAAGCACTGACGAGCGAAGACAGCGACGAGGTTTCCACGCCGACGGTGACCACCGTCTACCAGCCGGGCTACCGACTTGGTGACCGCATCCTGCGGCCGGCACGCGTCGCCGTCGCTGGCACCTGAGTACTCAGAGATCAACACGTGAGAAGTAGGGGTTTGAGCGAAGGACAATGAACAAGGACTGGCTCGAGAAGGACTTTTACGCAACTTTGGGTGTGTCCAAAGATGCCAGTGCCGACGAGCTGAAGAAGAAGTACCGAACCCTCGCTCGCGAGAACCATCCGGATAAAAACCCCGGAGATGCCGCAGCCGAATCCCGCTTCAAGGATGTCTCTGAGGCCTACGACGTCTTGTCCGACCCGGCCAAGCGCAAGGAATACGACGAAGCTCGTGCCCTCTTTGCCGGAGGAGGATTCCCCGGTGGAGGCTTCGGCGGTGCCGGCGGCCCCGGAGGTTTCGGGGGCGGCCAATACAACGTCAACGTTGAGGACCTCTTCGGTGACAGCGGTGGTGGATTCGGCGACTTCCTCGGTGGATTGTTCAACCGAGGGGGTGGAGGGCGTAATCGTCAGCCGCGGCGCGGACAGGACCTCGAGAGCGAATTGACTCTCTCCTTCGACGATGCGCTCGATGGGGTGACCGTCCCTCTTCGCTTGAGTAGCGATGCACCGTGCTCGATATGTAACGGGACCGGTGCGAAGGCGGGGACGGTTCCGCGCGTATGCCCTACGTGCGATGGAACCGGACAGACCTCGCGGAACGCTGGCGGCTTCGCGTTCGCTGAGCCATGCCCATCGTGTCGAGGTCGAGGACTCTTTGTCGACGATCCCTGCACCTCGTGCCGGGGGTCGGGTCGGGGAGTCAGCACGCGAACGGTGCACGCCCGCATCCCGGCAGGCGTGAAGGACGGATCGCGAATCCGACTGAAGGGCAAAGGCGGTCCCGGAGAGCGCGGCGGACCTGCCGGAGACCTCTTCGTCGTCGTGCACGTGGACGACCACGCGATCTTCGGACGCAAAGGAAACAACGTCACGCTGACGGCACCGATCACCTTTAGTGAGGCGGCACTCGGTAGCCAGATCACCGTGCCCACACCGCGTGGCAATTCGGTGACACTGAAGATCCCCGCGGGAACGTCCACGGGTCGGGTTTTCCGAGTTCGCGGCAAGGGTGTTCGGGGGAAAGACGGAAAGAACGGCGATCTTCTGGTCACCGTGAACGTTGCCGTGCCGCAGAACATGACCGACGAGCAGCGCGACGCCCTGCAGACGTATGCGGATCTCGTGGCAGGTGAGGACCCCCGCAAAGACTTGAGCGCACTGGCGGGAAATTCCAATGGCTGAGCAACGAGAGTCGTTCTCCGTCGCCAGTGACGCTCCGGTATATGCGATCTCCATCGCGGCGGAATTGGCGGGGCTCCATCCGCAAACCCTGCGTCAGTACGACCGAGCAGGCCTTGTCAGCCCGACCCGGGTGGGCGGACGCAACCGCTTGTATAGCGGGCAAGACATTGTTCGACTGCGCGAGATCGCTCAACTGTCTGCCGAGGGCCTACCCCTCGAAGGCATTCGACGAGTGCTCGCGCTCGAAGAAGAAGTTCGCGAACTACGCCGCCGACTCGAGGAGTTTCGCGCAGATGCTTCGTCACGCGCCCTCGTCGTCTGGCAGCCGCATAGACGACAGCGTCGCCGCTAGTCGCTCTGCGCCACTCGAACCACAGAAAGGACACGACCATGGACATTCAATTCACGACGAAAGCCCAGGACGCGCTCGGCGCCTCCGTGCGCATCGCGGCTGGTAACGGCAACCCGCAGGTCGAACCGATTCATCTGCTCGACTCGCTTCTGCAGATGGGACCGGGAATCGCAACCGCGCTGCTGGAAGCAGTGGGGGCAGACACGACTGCTCTCACCCGTGATGCACGAAGTGCCGTCCAGGCACTGCCGTCCGCTCAGGGCAGTTCCGTCGCGCAGCCGACCTTGAATCAGTCGGCCTTGAAGGTGCTGAATACGGCGCAAAGTCTGGCGACCGAGCGCGGCGACGAGTACGTCAGCACCGAGCATCTGCTGATCAGTCTCGCCCAGGAAGGTGGCCCCGGAGTGAGCGACCTGCTCGCCGCGGCGGGCGCGACGGGTCCCGCACTCCTGGAGGCTCTGCAGGAGATTCGTGGGTCTGCACGCGTGACGAGCCAGGACCCAGAGAGCACGTTCCAGGCGTTGGAGAAGTACGGCGTCGACCTGACTGCTCGTGCACGTGAGGGCAAGATCGATCCCGTCATCGGCCGCGACAACGAAATTCGGCGAACGATTCAAGTTCTCTCGCGTCGGACGAAGAACAACCCCGTGTTGATCGGTGATCCCGGAGTCGGAAAGACCGCTGTTGCCGAAGGCTTGGCACGACGCATTGTCGAAGGCGATGTCCCCACATCCCTGGCAGGCAAGACTCTCATTGCTCTGGACCTGGGGGCGATGGTTGCTGGCGCGAAGTACCGCGGAGAGTTCGAAGAACGACTTAAGGCTGTCCTCGATGAGATCAAGCAATCCGACGGTCAAGTCATTACGTTCATCGACGAACTTCACACCGTTGTCGGTGCGGGCACCGGCGGAGACTCGGCGATGGATGCCGGAAACATGCTCAAGCCCATGCTTGCTCGAGGTGAACTCCGCATGATCGGTGCGACAACACTCGATGAGTACCGCGAATACGTCGAGAAGGACGCCGCACTCGAGCGACGGTTTCAGCAAGTGCTCGTCGACCAGCCATCCGTGGAGGACACCGTCACGATTCTTCGGGGGATCAAGGAGAAGTACGAAGCCCATCACAAGGTGGTGATCTCCGATTCAGCACTCGTCGCATCGGCCACCCTGTCCGACCGCTACATCACCTCACGCTTTCTTCCGGACAAGGCGATCGACCTTATGGACGAGGCCGCGAGTCGCCTGCGCATGGAGATCGATTCCTCTCCGGTGGAGATCGATGTACTGCAACGGCAAGTCGATCGACTTCGCATGGAAGAACTTGCGATTTCGCAAGAGACAGACGAGGCATCCAAGGAGCGACTCGAAAAGATTCGTGCGGAGATCGCTGACAAGGAAGAAGAACTACTCGGCATGCGTGCACGATGGGATGCCGAGAAGCAAGGCCTCGATCGAATCGGCGAAATCAAGGTCCTTATCGACGACCTCCGAGCGGTCGCAGACAAAGCACAACGCGAAGGCGACTTCGAGCAGGCCTCACGAATCTTGTACGCGGAGATCCCAACATTCGAAGAGGAACTCGAGAAAGTCACTCGGGAGACGAACGAGCGTGAAGCCACCATGGTGAAGGAAGAGGTCACCGCCGACGACATAGCTGAGGTGGTGGCCGCATGGACGGGCATTCCCGCAGGTCGCCTCCTGGAAGGCGAGACCCAGAAGCTTCTTCGGATGGAGGAAGAACTCGGACGCCGCGTAGTGGGTCAGTCCGAAGCAGTTAGGGAAGTATCTGACGCCGTGCGGCGCTCGCGGGCCGGCATCGCCGATCCGAACCGACCCACCGGCTCCTTCCTCTTCCTCGGCCCCACGGGTGTGGGCAAGACCGAACTAGCCAAGGCACTCGCGGAGTTCCTGTTCGATGACGAGCGCGCCATGGTGCGCGTCGATATGAGCGAGTACTCCGAAAAACACTCGGTTGCCAGGCTCGTCGGCGCCCCTCCGGGGTACGTCGGTTACGAAGAGGGTGGGCAACTCACGGAGGCGGTGCGTCGCCGTCCCTATTCGGTGATTCTGCTCGACGAAGTGGAGAAAGCGCACCCGGAAGTCTTCGACGTGCTGCTTCAGGTTCTCGATGACGGCCGTCTCACCGATGGGCAGGGTCGCACGGTGGACTTCCGCAATTCGATCATGATCCTCACGTCCAACATGGGTTCGCAGTTCTTGATCGACACCGACGTGCCGTTCGATGAACGCAAGGATCAAGTGCTCACTGTGGTCCGGCAGCAGTTTCGGCCGGAGTTCTTGAACCGACTCGACGCAATGGTCATGTTCAATCCGCTGGATCGTGAAGAGCTCATGCGTATTGCTCGGATCCAAATCGAGCAGCTCCAGCGACGCCTTGATGAGCGCCGCATTTCGATCGAGTTGACCGAGGACGCCCAACAGTGGTTGGTCAACACCGGATTCGACCCGATCTACGGCGCCCGACCCCTTCGACGGCTGGTGCAAACAGCGGTCGGCGACAAGTTGGCGGTGGCGATCTTGTCAGGTGACGTCAAAGACGGTGATTCCGTGATGGTTGGGGCTGAACCCGATGGTTCGGGCCTGAGTCTTCAGGCCTAGGGGCAACTTGTCTCGGCCCACGGCAAAGTCTCTGCGCCACAAGCAACAGCGGTGTCAGGGTTGATGGCGCTGGGCTGGGCGTCTGCGCAGACCCGCAGCGTGCAGGGCTCGCACGATCGTCCGAGAGTCCACCGGCTGGGCTCCCTCCGCGATGGCGCAATCCCTCAGTTCGTCGGTGATGTCGTAATGGTCGCCACCGAAGGAGCGCTCGGGTAGCGCCAGACGAGCAGCGAATTCGTGAAGCTCATCGAGAGAGGCGTCGCTGATCAAGTGCGCCCACAGCCGACCGCGCCACGGCCACACTGCGGAGTCGACCAGGATCGTCATGAGGCCAACCCTGACGACAGTTGATCGAGAGCTTGTTCGAGGACCGCGGGTTGCTTGCAGAAGGCCCAGCGCACATAGGGCAGTCCGACGGTCGAGTCGTCGCACAGGAGTTGGTGCGGGATCGCAATGACCTTGGCTCGATGCGCGGCGTCGCGACAGAACGTCGCGCCATCGTCGTATCCGAGTGGCCGCACATCGGTGGTAACGAAATAGGTGCCTTGGGAGGGGACGACACCGAGGCCACAACGGGCAAGCCCGTCGCTGAGTAAGTCCCGCTTGCGAGCGAGGTCCTGGCGAAACTCGGTGAAGTAGGTGTCCGGAAGGCGAAGACCGTGGGCGATCGCGTACTGAAACGGTCCCCCCGAAACAAACGAGAGGTGCTGCCGCACAGCGGACACGGCACGAATGAGCTCGTGGGGACCGTAGGCCCAACCCACCTTCCATCCGGTGAACGAGAACGACTTTCCACCCGATCCGATGGTTACCGTTCGTTCCCACATTCCTGGCAGCGTGGCGATCGGAATGTGGCGATTTCGAGTTCGTCACGGGTGAAAACGATGCCCGTCGGGTTGTGGGGTGAGTTCAGCAACAGCGCCTTGGTGCGAGGAGTAATCGCCGCGCGAAGCCTGTCGATGTCTGGACGCAGCCCCGGTCCGGACAGGGGCACTCCCACGCGCACCCCATCTGCAAGCGATACCCCAGCCGCGTAGATATCGAAGCGCGGCTCAAACATGACAACTTCGTCGCCTCGCTCGATGAAGGCCAGCAGGGCGGATTGCAGCGCCTCGGATGCACCGGTCGTCACGACGACTCCGGAATCAGAATCCACCGACAACCCGTAGAAGCGTGCCGAGTGCTCGGCAATCGCCTGACGAAGATCGGGAACACCGGGCGCGGGAGGGTATTGGTTTCCACGACCGTCCGCGATGCATGCCCGCGCGACCTCCGCGACCTCCGCGGGGCCGTCGTTGTCCGGAAATCCTTGGCCGAGGTTGATCGATCCGGTCTCTCGAGCGAGGTCCGACATCTCCGCGAAGATGCTGGTCGCGTG
>RGQW01000201.1 GCA_010029945.1 Actinomycetota bacterium
CTGTTCTCTTCCCAGGCGATCTCGTTGACTAGTTCCACCAGACGGGTGTAGCGCTCTTGCACCACGTCGGGATCCACCTGTAGAGGCATCGAAGCTGCGGGGGTTCCGGGTCGCTGCGAGTACTGGAACGTGAATGCACTGGCGAACCGCGCCTGACGCACGACGTCCATCGTCGCCAGAAAATCCTCTTCGGTCTCACCAGGAAAGCCAACGATGATGTCTGTCGTGATAGCTGCATGCGGCAATCGGTCGCGGACTTTGTCAAGGATTCCCAGGTATCGATCACTGCGGTAGGACCGCCGCATGGACTGCAGGATTCGATCGGATCCGGACTGCAGAGGCATGTGTAGGGCGGGCATGACGTTGTGGGTGGTCGCCATCGCGTCGATGACGTCGTCGGTGAAGTCCCGTGGGTGCGGGCTGGTGAAACGCACGCGCTCGAGACCGTCGATGTCTCCGCACGCTCGTAACAGGTCCGCAAAGGCGCCACGGTCGTCGAACTCGACGCCGTAGGCGTTGACGTTTTGTCCAAGCAAGGTGATCTCGACGACCCCATCGGCTACGAGCGCTTCGATCTCCGCCAGGATCTCGCCTGGTCGCCGATCCTTCTCCTTGCCGCGTAGGGCCGGAACGATGCAAAAGGTGCACGTGTTGTTGCACCCCACGCTGATCGACACCCACGCCGCATGGGCCGACTGTCGCTTCGTCGGTAGATCGGACGGGAACACCTCGAGGGCTTCTTCGATTTCGATCTGGGCCATTTGCTGAACCCGCGCGCGCTCTAGGAGGATGGGAAGCGAGCCGATGTTGTGCGTTCCGAAGACGACATCGACCCAGGGCGACTTCTCCACGATGGCCCCACGATCCTTCTGCGCGAGGCAGCCACCCACGGCAATCTGCATATCGGGGTTCTGCCGCTTCAGTGGAGCTAGGTGGGACAGGTTGCCGTAGAGCCGGTTATCGGCGTTCTCTCGGACGGCACAGGTGTTGAAGACGATGACGTCGGCGTTCTCGCCATCGGAGACCGGCACCAACCCAGAATCCTCGAGTAGACCGGAGAGTCTTTCGGAGTCGTGCACGTTCATCTGACAGCCGTAGGTCCGCACCTCGTAGGTGCGGGCGAAACCCGTGTCCGACAGCGCTGCCATGAGTGTGAGCCTAGAAGAGGGTCCGGCAGTCGACTCAAGCCCCGCACCTCGATGGAGTCCGCTTCACACCGTCACGCTGATGCGGACGAAATACCTTGACGTGGCGGCTACGGTGAGGAGGTCACGTCGTCAACGACTCCGGTGGAGGTCTGAATGTCCCTTCGCGTCTCTCGTCGGACCGCCCTGAAGGCCATGGGAGCGATGGCAACTCTTCTTGCGCTCCCGAATGCACGGTCTGTTGCCTTCGCCGGCAGTAATCCCTTCTCGAGCATGGCCTTCGACCCGAATGAACGCCGGACGGTGGCAATCGTGGGCTCGGGGGTTGCCGGCCTGACGGCCGCGTACCTCGCGGCCAAGGCCGGATTCCGGGTTGTGGTGTTCGAGGGTGATGATCGCTACGGCGGCCGCAGCCTGACGGTTCGTCCCTCCGATGCCGCGTACCGCGAATGGTGGTTCGACAAGTACAACCCGCACCGCCTGTTTCCGCGGATGTACGTCTCGTCCTACCAGGAGAGCGAACGATCACCAGACCCGGCACCGCAGGTCGCGAACATGGCGATCGAGACGTGGCCGGGCACCGACGAGCCTGTCGAACTCTTCCTGAACGCCGGGCCCGGACGCATTCCGAGCAATCACTCTGCGCTGTTGGACTTGTGTCAGGCCGTCAACGTGCGGCTCGAGCCCTACATCTTTCTCTCCGGGTCGAATCTGCTCTCGAGCCCCACCTTCAAGGATGGAAAACCCGTTCCGTGGCGCCAGATCAACTTCAGCTTGATGGGCGAGTTGGCCGAAGTGATGACCGCAGCGGTCCAAGACGGTTACATCCTGCAGGGGTACGAGGAAGCCTCGGTCTACAACATGCTCAAGCAGTTCGGCGATCTGCAGGCCAACGGCACCGTCGACGGCTCCACGACGTTGGGCTACCTACGCCAGCCCGGCGGCTGGCAATCCGACATTGAGGTCACGCGACCGGTGAGCCTGCAGGACATCCTCGGATCTGGGTTCGTGGGTTCAGGTGACGCCGAACAATCCACCGGGTCATTCCTGTTCAATCCGAACCACATCACCTGGCAGCCCTCCCTGATGCAGCCGGTGGGTGGGATGGACCGCATCTGGCAACAGCTCCTCCTCCAGCCCGTACCTGCGCAAAGCTGCGATTACGACCAGGACGTTCTTGGTCGAATCGATTTCGCGGGTCGTGATTCCGGGGATCTCGCCGGTCAGCGATTTGTCGGCGACCTCGTCCGACTCGAGCACACGGTCAAATACGTCGACAACGTTCCCGACGGCGTCATGATCGGCGTGGACGGCCTCCCCGGCCCCGTGGCAGCTGACTTCTGCATCATCACCGCTGCGCCGGCGCTCATCGGCGGAGATCGCACGGCTCCCGCGAGCGGTGAGAGCGGATACAGCATTCCGGTGCCGAGCGAGATGGCTATCACCACGAACCTGGCGCCACGTCTCAAGCGCGCTCTCGCGGACGTGCGAATGACACCGGCCATCAAGGTCGGCCTGCAGGGCCG
>RGQW01000202.1 GCA_010029945.1 Actinomycetota bacterium
CCGACGAGTTCATCCGCCGCTGTGTTCCACGCGTCCGCCCCGACGTCAGCGAGACCTCTCCCCCGCCCATCGACGTCGCGTCCCCCTCGCCGTCAGGTGAGCACCGGGCCGGTCCCCCTGCCACCTCAAGGAGTTACTCCCGCCCGTTCGATTCGAAAGCCCGAGGATCAGGTGCCCCCGAGTCGAGGTGACGAGCCAAGTGAGAGCGAAGTACTCCCCTCCGAACCGCCCAGTGACGTTCTCGCCGCGATCACGGTGACCGAGGACGGCCGTACCCTCACCGGGCGAACCCGCTCCATGCGACGTCCGGGTACCCGACCACAAGCGCCGACATCCAAGCCGACATCCGAACCGTCATCCCCGCCTACACCGGCTCCGTCCGCGACAACCGCGTACGCGACATCCTCATCCGATACGCAGCAAGCACCGACACGCGCCCACGAGCACACCCTTATGCCCACCGAGACTTCAAACGACGTGGATGCCATGAATCCACCAGAGGTCGTTGATGCCGCCGAGACATCTGCACCCGCAGGATCGTCGCCTGCCTCGTCGTCCATTCCCGCCGTTCCGTCAGATGGCATTCAGCGACGGCCGCGTTCCACCCGCATTCGAGGCTCAGCTCCCGCCGCGGCAACCGCGGCTGCCGCGCACACACCACCAGTCCCGACAGCTGACTCACCACAACCGTCAGCCGAGAATTCACCAGCGGACACTTCAGCGACCATGACACCGCCGCCCTCGGCGCAGGACGCTCCCGTGACGACAACATCTGAGCTACAGCCATCTGCGTCAAGTTCTTCCGAACAACCGTCGACTGCATCAACTCTGCCCGGAGCGCACGCCACACAAGCACCGGTCGAGCCGCCCGAGATATCCGCACCATCCCCCGAGTCCACTGTTGATGCCGCGACACCAAGCGCCGTGCAATCACCCGCCGTGCAATCAACTGCCCTACCACCGAGCAATGCGCAACAAGAAGACGTGCGTACCGGAGAAGATGTACGTGGAGAAGTCGCAGCCCAAGAAGTCGTAGATCAAGAAGACGCACGACAACCCGCAGACTCGGCCCATAAGACGACCACGAACGCTGCCCCCGTATCGCGTTCCTCGGTGCCCGGATCACCCAGATCACCGGCATCATCCGAAAATCAATCACCCGGCAGTCAACCGCCGAGTACGCCGCAGACCGTTCCCGTCGCTCGCCCGGCAACCGCACCACCAGCCGATGCGCGGGCCGATGCGCGGGCCGATGCGCCCGTCGATTCACCATCCGACTCAGCAACCGGCACCACCACCGCGCCACCGTCGTCGAACACCCCAGGACCCGAGACGACACCCATGTCGGCGCCGTCTCCGCAAGCGCCGTCTCCGCAAGCGCCGTCTCCGCCGGAATCGACGACACAGAGCCCGAATACCCGCACAGATCCCGCCGCGAGCCGGTCTACCGCGAGCCGATCTGGCGCGAGTTCGGCTGCAGCACCACACGCAGAGCAACCGCCACACCTCGCGCCGCAGATGCAGGCGCACGTAAAGACATCCCTGATCCACCTGGCTCATCCGAGCCGTCAACAGTAACTCCACCAGCGGCTCCATCGGCGCCTCAATCTTCTACGACAGCGCCAACCGTCAGCCCGATTCAAGCGTCATCGTCATCGCCGTCGTCATCGCCGTCGTCATCGTCATCGCCGTCCACCGACTCGTTCCCATCAGAACAGTCGGACGTATCCATACAGTCGTCAACCTCGGTGGAGTCGTCAGAAACGGAACAGTCTCAAGCCAATCAGCCAAACCCTGCCCTAGCAGGGTCGCCCACAACGATCCCGGTTCCCGCTGACATCAGAGCAGCGGTCGCGGCAACCACGGGGGTGTCTCCCGCAACAGCGTCGGTCGTTCGCGGAGAAGCAGTCAGCAAGAGGGCTCGGGATCTTCAAGCGGATGCCTTCACCCATCGAGGCCACGTTCACCTTCCCGGCACCGCCCCGTTGACGTCCGATCGCCAACGACGACTCCTCGCGCACGAACTCACACACGTCGTTCAACAAGGAAGCGGCAGACAACTGCCACCTGAACACACCCCAGAGGGTCGACGCCTTGAGCAGAAGGCGCTGGATGTGGAAAGCATGCTGGCAACGGCGTCATCCAACAGCGCCCCCTCACCCAATGTGCCTACGTCGTCACTTCCTACGTCGTCACTTCCTACGTCGTCACTTCCTACGTCGTCAGTGCCGACGCCGGCTGGGCCACCCGCTATGACTCCACCAGTGACAAATTCGACCGGAGTTGTTCCCGCAGCAAGTCCTGCTTTCGCACCCACACCTACTCCGCCCGGCGGACGTTCACTGGCCGCAGGAGTGCTCCGTGGCGCCACGCCTACCAAGCGCACACCCGTGCCAGGGACAAGGGTGGACGCATCCTCAAGCAGCGACCTGGTGCGTGTTGCCGGTGTTCCGCGCTCGCCGCTTCCTGCTGGCCGTCCACAGCCGAGCAGTGGCCCCGCAGCGACCGCAACACCTGCCGGCCAGTCGACCCCGTCACAGGTAAGCCATTTAGCTCATCTGAGGATGGTTCGCCGGACTTACTAGTCGATGCGGGTGATAACCAAACACCGTCTAAATACCCTGATTTGCTGCGGCGCAA
>RGQW01000203.1 GCA_010029945.1 Actinomycetota bacterium
CGACCCGCTCGCGGCGCAGGCTCCACGGGAACCCGGCCTCGTCTCCACAATTAACTTTGCAAATATTGAACGACGCGAACGTGAGGGTGGCCGGCTGCACGGGGGACGCAGGCTCGACTGTGGGCGCGATTGCAGGCGAGATTGCAGGCGAGATTGCGGGCTCGACGCCTGCTGCGGGGGCGGCCGGGAGCACGACGGCAGCAGCGAGCACGCCGGCGACCGCGAGTCGCAGACCCCTCATGTGCACCCTCCCGATTGCAGGATCCGTCACTAGAGGGTTTCGGACCGCTTCGCCGGAGACGTCCATGAACGCATAAAGGGACGGATGCAGCGAAAAGAGAGCGTCTCCCCAGAGTCGGTGACCCCAGGGAGACGCTCTGTGGCGTCTATTTGCTGCTTATTGGATCTTCATCGCGAGGCGGAACCGTTCCATCGGGTCGATCTCGTGATCGGCGCTGTCGTCGCCAACCGCCAACTCCACAAAGTGGATGTCCGCGCCGGTCAGGACACTGTCGCTGATGCTGTAGGAGCCCACCGGGGTTCCGGCATCGCGGCCGATATTCGCGGTTTCCTCCGCCGACCAGATCATCGGATGGGTGATCTCCACGCGGCCTTTCGCCACCGGGGCCCCGTCGACGCTGAGGGTGACGTCTCCTCCTTTGCCGAGTCCACCACCGTCGTAGGCGAACTCGAACATGACCCGGTGCTCACCGACATCAATTCTTGTGTCGGCGCGCGTCTCGTATTGGTGGATGCCGAGGGTGTTGTAGACGTAGCACAGGTGCCCGTCATCGAGGTAGACCGACCAGCCACCGAACCGCCCACCCTGAGCCATGACGACCCCGGTCGCGTTCGACTCGCGCACATCGATCTTCGCCTCGAGAGACCAACTCTTGTTCTTGGTGTTGACGACGGAGTTCTCCGACAATCGCCCCATCCCCGCGAACAGCATCTGCCGATTCCCATGAATCAGCGTCGGCCTCCCCGCCAGTTCGGGGATGAGCCTTTCCGACGCCCGGTCATCTAGTGGGATCACGTTGTACTTCGTCGCTTCGATCAAGAAAAGCCGTTGCAACTCGGCCAACTTCTCTGGATTCTGAGACGAAATATCCCGAGCTTGCGTGAAATCACTGGACCCGTCGTACAACTCCCACTGGTCCTCATCGAACGGTGGCGGTTGACCAACGAGATCCCAGGGTGTCCTGTGCTTGGTGACGGCGCTCCACCCCTTGTAGTAAACGCCCCGGTTGCCGACCATCTCGAAGTACTGCAGGTCGTGTTCCTCGGGCGCCTGGCCGTCGTTGAAGGAGTAGCACATGCTGGTTCCTTCATAGGGGCTTTGCATGACGCCGTTGACGAATTGTGGTTCCGGTATGCCCGCGGCCTCGAGCACCGTGGGGGCGATGTCGATCACGTGGGTGAACTGATCGCGTAATTCCCCTTTGGCGTTGATACCTGCGGGCCAGTGCACGATGGTTCCGTTTCGTGTCCCTCCCCAGTGGGAGGCCACCTGCTTGGTCCACTGGAATGGGGTGCACATCGCCCACGCCCATCCGACCGAGTAGTGGTTGTAGGAGTCCGGCGAACCGAAGTCGTCAATGACGGAGGCCAAGAACTCCGGCGTCTCCAACGACGCCATACCGTTGAAGTTGGCCATCTCGTTGAAGGAGCCGTTCATGGTGCCTTCGGCTGACGCGCCGTTGTCGCCGAGGATGTAGTAGATGAGCGTGTTGTCCAGGGCACCCATCTCCTCGATCGCGTCAATGACCCGGCCGATGTGGTAGTCAGTGTGCTCCAAGAACCCGGCGTAGACCTCCATCTGCCGGGCCAGGATCGGCTTCATCTCATCCGGCATGTCCTCCCACGCAGGGATCTCCTCGTGCCGAGCGGGAAGTTCGGAGTGTGCGGGGATCATGCCCTGGGCCTTTTGCCGCTCGAAGATCTCATCGCGCACCGCGTCCCACCCGGCGTCGAACGTGCCCTTGTACCTGTCCGCCCACTCCTTCGGCACGTGATGCGGCGCGTGGCATGCACCCGTGGAGAAGTACGTGAAGAACGGCTTGTCGGGCATGAGGGCCTTTTGCTGGTGGATCCACCCGATCGCCTTATCCGCAAGATCCTCGGTGAGGTGGTAGCCCTCCTCGGCCGACTTAGGAGGATCGACGGGGCTGTTGCCTTCATACAGGGCGGGGTCGTACTGATTCGCCTCGCCCGCAATGAAGCCGTAGAAGTATTCAAAGCCGACTCCGCCCGCAGGCCACGCATCGAAGGGCCCCATCGGCGACGCCAAGTACGGCGCCACCTCGTGGCACTTGCCGAACATGGATGTGGCGTATCCGTTGTACTTCAGCGTCAGAGGCAACGACGCCTTCGTGTTGGGAACCAGGGCGTTGTTACCCGGCGCCGCCGTTGCGAACTCGGTCACCATCCCGAATCCAACGGAGTGGTGGTTGCGCCCGTGAAGGAGCGCCGCCCTCGTCGGAGCACACAGCGCTGTTGTGTGGAATCGGTTGTACGACAAGCCGTTCTTCGCAAGGCGGTCGGCTACCGGGGTGTTGATCAATCCACCGAAGGCAGTCGAGGCACCGAAGCCCACGTCGTCCAACAAGATCACCAG
>RGQW01000204.1 GCA_010029945.1 Actinomycetota bacterium
CTACAGCGTGGAGGACTGGGGAGACCAACTCCTCATCTTGCACAACATCGACGCACCCGATTTTGCGCTCGCCGTCTGTGATGGACCCGGACATGACTGGCACCCGTTCATCGATCATCAACCAGGTCGGCGCCTCGTGGCCGTGGACCCGTTCGCCGATTTCTGCGCCGTGCTCGCATGGGACAACGCGCAACCGCAGATCTGGCTCCTTGATCGCAACGGGGACGCCGTCGGGAAGGTCGATGTGGGTGATGGCCCCCACGATGTCGAGTTCGGCGCTAACGAGAACTGGGAGAGCGACCAGTTGCGGGTCGTGTACCAAGGCCTTGCGCACCCCGCCACGACCGCCGATGTCGCCGTGACCGATATGTCCGTCACCACCGTTCATCAGGTCGCTGTCGAATCCATCGATCTCGCGGACTACACATCTCGCCGTCTCTGGGCGCAGGCCGCCGATGGCACCGCGCTACCCATCGACCTTTTCGGACGGTGCGACACACCTCTTGATGGCACCGCGCCGGTGGTGTGTTACGGCTACGGCGCATACGAGATTTCGCTGGCTCCGTGGTTCTCAACGGCGCGCACGGTGCTGGCGGATCAAGGTGTGTTGTGGGCGCTGCTTCACCCCCGTGGCGGCGGCGAGTTCGGGCGCAATTGGTACGAAAGTGGCCGCTTGCACAGTAAGCAGAACACCTTCGGTGACGTGATCGCCTGCGTGGAATACCTGCGCGACTCTTATGTGGATCCCGCACGCATCGGTCTGCGCGGCGGCAGTGCTGGCGGTGCACTGGTCGGGGCATGCATCACGCAACGACCCGAGCTGTTCGCCCTTGGCATCGCTGAAGTTCCCTTCGTTGATGTTGTCACCACCATGAGCGACCCCACCCTTCCCCTCACCGCAACCGAGTGGGAGGAATGGGGCGATCCGCGCCGCGTGGATGCTGCCGAATGGATCGGTGCGTGGTCGCCGTATGACAACACCCACCCCGCTGCATACCCAGCCATGTTCGTGACCGCAGGCCTCCACGACCCTCGGGTTGGGTATCACGAACCAGCGAAATGGGTAGCTCGACTGCGTGACATGACCACCTCGACAGCCCCAATACTTCTGCGTACTGAATTGGACGGCGGTCACGCCGGCCCCACAGACCGCTATGCCGCATGGGCCGACGAAGCCGACATCATCGCCTTCACCCTCGACATCTTCGGCATCGCCGTCACCGACCACCACACCGCGCCGGCTTCTACACGCTGATCGACGCAACCCCGGCGGCCACGATGAGGCCTGCGTTACGCAGAACGTCGCGCCAACTCACAGGTCGGGTGCTGAATGCACCAAAACAGGCACACACCGGCGGCGACACCGCCCGCATCTGTGTCACCAACCACGCCGTGAACACCGCGAGCAATGCAATGAGCACCAACGCGGACCACGGAATCGCAATCCGCGCAACAACCGCCGCGCCGAGCACACACTCAAGCCAGGGCAGAACCGCCCAGACAACGCGCGGCACACCCATGCTGCGAGCCGATGCAGCCCACACATCGCGTGCCACAAACTTTGTTGCACCGGCCACAGCGACGACACCCCCGGCCACCACACCGGCGATCACCACCAACGCCTCGTTCAGGTCGCGACCTCCATACACATGCCCTCGACAGCGACGTCGATCCGAGGGCCATCGTCACCGGCGAGCTCCCGCACGAGATCAACAAGAACATCGAGTTCATCGTCGCTGCGTTGGGGGTCATGGTGAAACAGCACCAAGGTGCCCACCGCGCACTCTCGCGCAATATCGAGTGCGTAGCCATAGGTCGAATGCCCCCAGTGAGACCGGTGCGCGAACTCATCATCGGTGTACTGGGCATCGTGGATCAGCACATCAACTCCATCACACAGCTCTCGCACTCCTGCCGGAATCGATCGGTCCGCCGGTTGTTGATGATCGCTCACATACGCCACCGATCCGGCAGCACCATCCACTCTGAAGCCAACGGTGGGACCCACATGAGGAACCGACCTAATGGTCACTGTCACTGCGCCGAACTCCACTACCGAATCCGTGCAATCAACAAACTCAACAGTCCCGGGCAGGTCGGCAAGCGCCACTGGGAACAACGGTGGTCGGATGGCCTCTGCAATGACCTCGCTCACCGTCCGCCCATCACCTGGAGGTGGTGCCAGCACCCGCAGTCGCCCCTCAGGTGACAACAACGGTGGGAAAAAAGGCAGGCCTTGCACATGGTCCCAATGCAGGTGGCCAAGAAGACACACCCCATCGAAAGTCCCGCGCGCAGCCGCGTGCCGGGCACCGGTGCCGATATCGAACAAGATGGGCGGCGCACCCGTGACATCCAATGTGACACAGCTGGTGTTTCCGCCATGGCGTTGCACATCGGGGCCGTGGCACGGCGTCGAACCACGCACACCGTGAAAGGTCAGTCGCATCGCTCCCCCATCGAAGGCCAAACACTACCCGTGGGGCCGACTCCCCTGCCCACCGAACCCCGGTCCCGCCATCACTCCGCGCACCTCAACACATCACCCTGTTGGCGAATGAGACCATCGGCGATCAGCGAGGCGATGATCCTTGCTGCCACGACATTGG
>RGQW01000205.1 GCA_010029945.1 Actinomycetota bacterium
GGATCGAGTTGAAGAACCTCGACATCTACTACAGCGACTTCCTTGCCGTGCAGGGAGTCAGCCTGCAGGTGAGACCCCAATCGGTCATGAGCTTCATCGGTCCCTCCGGGTGCGGAAAGTCGACCGTGCTCCGGTCCATCGACCGCATGCACGAGGTCACTCCCGGTGCTCGGGTCAGTGGACAGGTGCTTCTCGATGGTGAGGACATCTACGCCCCTAACGTCGACCCGGTGCTCGTGCGTCGCACCATCGGGATGGTGTTCCAACGCCCCAACCCCTTCCCCACGATGTCCATCTACGACAACGTCATCGCCGGCCTCAAGTTGGAGAAATCACGCGGGGTGAAGAAGTCCTCGTTCGACGACACCGTCGAACGATCCCTGCGCGGAGCCAACCTGTGGGATGAGGTCAAGGACCGCCTTGATCGCCCCGGGGCCGGCTTATCTGGTGGGCAACAGCAGCGTCTATGTATCGCGCGCGCGATAGCCGTCGAGCCGGAAGTGCTCTTGATGGATGAGCCGTGCTCGGCGCTAGATCCGATCTCAACCCTCGCGATCGAGGATCTGATTCACGACTTGAAGAATCAATACACGATCATCATCGTCACGCACAACATGCAGCAGGCGGCACGAGTGTCGGATGAAACGGCTTTCTTCAATCTTGAGAGTGTCGGCGAACCTGGCAGGTTGATTGAAGTCGGTTCAACAACGGACATTTTCTCTCAACCGAAGCACCAGCAGACCGAGGATTACATCTCCGGGCGTTTCGGGTAGGAACGATCGGCATCAGCCGTGCGTGATGTGGGCCTAGATGGACTTGAACCATCGGCCTCTTCCTTATCAGGGAAGCGCTCTAACCAGGCTGAGCTATAGGCCCCGAAGCGAAGGAGACATTACCGGATCGGCGAATGCGATCTGTCTCTCGGTCCTAGTTGTCAGACAGGACGACTTCTATGCCGCCCGTCAGGCCGACAGTCACGTTGTACAAGAACGCGAACAAGGTGGCCAGGGCGGATACCAAGACGATCTCCACACTCGCTATCACGGCAGCCAGCCCAAGGACACGGGACAGTTCCAGTGATGTGAGTAGGTCGAAGCCACCGGTTCCCAGGACATCATCAATGGTTCGTGACACGGCATCTAGGGCTCCGGTGGAGTCCAGGGTCCAGAACACGAAGCCGAACGCGACGACGATCACGATGCCGATCGCCAGCGACAGCAGGAACGCAGCCTTCGCTACCGACCAGGGGTCGAGTCGCGTGACATACACCCGAGCGCGCCGTGGCTTCGGGCGCTTCCTGCGCCGTTTCTCCGGTGGAGGTTCGGCGGTCGTGGCTGCCGGCGGCGCGCTGGGGGCAGGATCGACCGGCTGCCCCGAGGGGTCGGTCGACTCGACCGCGACGGGTGGCTGCTCGCCACGACGCCGTGCTCGTTGCCCTGCCGGTTGGCTCACGCCGAGTCACCCTCCTGGCTCTCCCCTGCTGCGCCGGATTCCCCGTGCTCTGTCCCTTCCTGCACGTCATCCTGCACGTCATCAGCGATGTCGTCTTCGCTCGCCTTCTCGCCGCTTCGTGCCACGGCGACGACCGAGTCCTCATCACCGAGACGCATCATCGTCACACCCATCGTGTCACGGCCGGACGGCCGCAGCTCAGACACGGCTGTCCGGATGACCACGCCGTTGCTCGCGATCGCGAAGATCTGATCGTCCGGATCGCAGATCATCGCGGCGACGAGCGATCCGCGTTTCTCGTCGATCTTCATCGCTCGTACGCCGAGAATCCCTCGGTTGCGTGCCGTCCACTCGTCTTCCAGGGTTCGTTTGGCGAATCCACCGTCGGTGATGGTCACGATGTGCTGGCCCGGTCGCACGATGTCCATGCTGAGAAGCGAGTCGCCCTCACGGAACCGCATCCCGATGACGCCGCGTGTGTCCCGACCCATGGGACGCAGAATCTCGTCGCTTGCTGTGAAGCGGACGCTCATTCCTTTCGTCGACGCAAGGAAGATGTCGTCTTCGGTCGATACCAAGCGTGCACCGATCACTTCGTCGTCTTCGGCCAAATTGATCGCGATGATCCCACCTTGGCGATTCGTGTCGTAGTCGCTGAGTCGTGTCTTCTTCACCTGGCCGCTGCGGGTGGCGAGCACCAGGTAGTCGGCTGCGTCGTACCCGGGGATGGACAGAACGGATGCGATGGTCTCCTCGGGCCGAAAGGCCAACAGGTTGGCCACGTGCTGGCCCTTCGCGTCCCGGCTCGCGTCGGGTAATTGGTAGCCCTTCGCTCGATAGATGCGGCCCTGGTTGGTGAAGAACAACAGCCAGTTGTGAGTGCTGGTCACCATGAAGTGCTCGACAACATCGTCTTGTCGAAGCGCAGCGCCTCGAACGCCACGCCCGCCGCGGCGTTGCGCCCGGTACAGGTCCGAGCGGGTTCGCTTCGCGTAGCCACCGGAGGTGATCGTCACGACGACGTCCTCTTCTGCGATGAGGTCCTCATCGGTGACCTCACCGTCCCAGGGAAGGATCTCGGTTCGACGATCGTCGCCGTACTTACCGACGATCTCTCCGAGTTCTTCCGAGACGATCGAGCGTTGCCG
>RGQW01000206.1 GCA_010029945.1 Actinomycetota bacterium
AAAGATCGCTGACCAGATTCGCAGTGCGGAGCAAGACGTGCGCGCTCTCTTGGAATCAGTGCCGGCCGACCAGCGCCTTCTCGTCACCGACCACGATGCTCTCGGCTACCTCGCCGATGTCTATGGGTACGAGATCGCCGGCACGGTGATTCCGAGCGGCACCACGCTCGCCGAGCCCAGCAGTGCTGATCTCGTGGAACTTGTTGAAGTGATCGAGGACGAGGGCGTGCAGGTGATCTTCGCGAACACCGCCGATCCGACGACCCTCGCCGACGCCATCGCGGCCGAAGCAGGATCTGACGTTCAGGTGGTCACGCTCTTCGTCGGGAGCCTCGGGGGGCCGGGCTCCGGCGCGGAGGATTACGTGTCAATGATGTTGACGAATGCGGAGTTGATTTCCGGGGCATTGAACGCCACCTAGGCGTTCTGAGCCAAAATACCTGGAACACTGAGTGCCCATGGAGTGGTTCACCGAGCCCTTTGCCCTTGCTTTCCAGCAAAGGGCACTCCTCGGTGGTGTTCTCGCGGCGGTGATGACCTCGGTCGTTGGCACCTGGCTCGTTCTGCGCGGGATGAGCTTCTTCGGTGACGCTTTCGTTCACGGTGTCATTCCCGGAATCGCAGCCGCCGTTGTCTTGGACCTCAACCCGCTGGTGGGTGCGGCTATTGCAGCCGCCGTCATGGTGTTCGCGATCGAAGTGGTCAATCGACACACCGTGCTGGGTGAGGACACGTCGATCGGGCTGTTATTCGTCGGGATGTTGGCTTTGGGTGTCGTCATCATTTCGCGTCTGGATTCCTACTCCGGGTCGCTGACCAGCATCTTGTTCGGCGACGCTCTCGGTGTGACGGCATCCGATCTGGTCGGGCAGGCAATCCTCACTGTGCTCGTGGTGAGCGTCGCTTTGGCGCTCTACCGCCCACTGCTCTCGCTGAGCTTCAATGCAGAGAAGGCGGAACTGTGGAGCATGAAGCCCAAGAGAGCGCACGCTGCCCTGCTGGTCCTCATCGCGGTGGCGGTTATCGGTAGTTTTCAATCCGTCGGCACGCTTCTCGTCTTCGGTCTTCTCATCGGTCCTCCGGCGACAGCGAGCCTGATCGCTCGCACCGTGCCTCGGATGATGCTCTACTCCGTCATCATCGGACTCTTCTCCGTCTGGCTGGGTCTGACATTGAGCTACCACCTTCGAACCGCAGGATCCGCCACCATGGCGCTGGTTCCCATCGTTCTGTTTTTCCTCGTGCTCGCTTTCACGCGTCTGGTGCACCGGCCGTTGCCTCAAGAGGTCGCCCATGCCTGATGCCGTCGTAGGAAAGAACGTGGTCATTTCTCGTGGTGAGCGGGTGGCCCTTCGTGACTCGGATTTCGTTATTCCGCAGGGCTCGATTACCGCCATCATCGGGCCCAACGGATCCGGCAAGTCGACACTGCTGCACGCCATCGCCGGCCTCTTACCGATCTCCAGCGGAGCGTTGAGTGTCTTGGGTGCCACCCCGCAGCTCAGCCAGCCGCAGATCGCCTACGTGTTGCAATACACGACCATCCCCAAGGGCACTCCCCTGACAGTGAAGGAAGCCGTCGGTATGGGCCGCTATCCATCCCTGGGGTTGCTTCGTCGGCCTCGCTCGCAAGATAAGCAGCGCGTGGAACAAGCGATGGAGCGACTCGACATCACCCACCTGGCCGATCGTCACTTGGCCGAATTATCCGGTGGCCAGCGGCAGCGGGTCTACGTGGCTCAGGGAATTACCCAAGACCATTCGATGTTGCTGCTGGACGAACCTTTGACGGGCTTGGACATCAACTCCGCGAAGACGATCGACTCGATCATCCACGAGGAACCCGAGCGCGGATGCTCGGTCGTCTTGACCACTCACGACCTCGAGGAGGCCCGTGCCGCCAATCACGTCATCCTCACCGACGGGCATGTCGTCGCGTCAGGACCCCCCGAGGACGTCCTGACAGCAACCCATCTCGCGACCGCGTACGGGCTAGGCTCCTTGCACGAGAAGGACGTCTCCGCCCCGCTGTTCCCGACCGAGCACCACGACCACGACCATTGAGGACATCTCCGTGAGCACCAGATCGAACACCGGTGTGGGAATCCGCTCGACCAAGCAGCGCACCGCGGTCATCGAAGCGTTGGAGTACTTCGATGATTTTCGCTCGTCGCAGGAGATCCACGACTACCTCCGCCACAGGGGCGACACCGTCGGCCTGACCACGGTCTATCGAACGCTCACCGCGCTCGCTGAGTCCGGTGACGTCGACGTCATCGTCCGCGAGGACGGTGAGAGCGTCTACCGATCTTGCAGCGACACCCATCACCATCACCTGGTGTGCCGGGCATGCGGCAAGACCGTCGAGGTCGACGGCCCCGCGGTCGAGCGCTGGGCAGACAAGGTGTCTGCCGAGCACGGCTTCACCGACGTCAGCCACACCCTGGAGATCTTCGGGCTGTGCTCCGACTGCTCTCGCTGACTTACTTTCCCGGAGCGTTCGGCACTGCCCCCCCGTACCGACGGTCGCGAGAGGCGTAGATCTCACAGGCGTGCCACAGGTGCCGGCGATCGAAGTCCGGCCACAG
>RGQW01000207.1 GCA_010029945.1 Actinomycetota bacterium
TGCCCTCGATCGCCCGCTGCCCCGGCCCAGGGGTGAGCATCACTCGCAACGCCCAGCCCTGGCGGTCGCCATCGAGGGCCATCCACCAGCCCTCCCGTTCGAGCTCAAGCTCGATCGCTTCTTCGGCCATCAGTTGATCGATCAGCTGACGGTGCTGGTCGATGAGCGCGCCGAGGCCATCGCTGCTGAACTGCAGGATGTGCGCGGACGGGTGGCCACGCTGAATGCCAACGAACTGGCCGCGATGATGGGACGCGTCGCCGAGTTGTCCGATGCCGTGTCGCGTGCGGGTCATTACACCTCGCTGAAATTCGCCGAGAACACCGCCGATGCCGACATCGCCGCAGCAATGCAAGCCGTGAACGAACGAGCGAACGCTCTGAACACCTCATTGCTATTCATCGATCTCGAATGGGCAACCGCCGACGATGACCACGCGACCGCGGTGCTGGCCGACCCGGCACTCGATTTCTGCCGGCATCATCTCGAGACTCTTCGTCGCAGCCGACCCCACCTGCTGTCCGAGGATGCCGAGACCGTGCTGAGCGAAACCTCGATGTCGGGTGCCGCGGCGTGGGTGCGCCTGTTTGAGGAGCAGACCTCAGCAATCGAGGTCGATCTGCCCGATCATCTCGGTGGCCGCGTCGGACTGATGTCGGCGCTCGCCCATCTGCAACAACCCGACGCTGACGCACGCGCAGCAACGGCGTCGGCGGTGACCACGGCGCTTGCACCCGGCCTTCGCACTCGGGCGTACATCTACAACACCTTGCTGCTCGACAAAGCCTCCGACGACCGCATGCGCTCGTATCCAAGTTGGATCTCGTCGCGCAATATGGACAATGAGGCCACCGACGAGAGCGTGCAGGCCCTCATCGACGCGGTGGTGTCGCGCTATGACATCCCACAGCGCTGGTACGCGTTGAAGGCACAGATTCTGGGAGTGGATCGCCTGCGTGACTTCGACCGCATGGCATCGGTGGCCGACAGCGGCGCCTCCGAGATCGGCTGGGCGGACGGCACTCGCATCGTGCGCGACGCCTACGCGAGTTTCTCTCCCGAGTTAGCCGACATCGTTGGGCGTTTCATCGACGAGAAATGGATCGACGCGCCCGTGCGGCCCGGTAAACGCGGCGGTGCCTTCTGTGCCTACGCCACTCCCAGCCATCACCCCTATGTGCTGTTGAACTGGACATCGACCACACGCGACGTCGCCACCCTCGCCCATGAACTGGGCCACGGCGTACACGGCTACTTGGCGCGTGAGCAGGGCATCTTCCACCAGTCGACACCGTTGACATTGGCCGAGACCGCATCGGTGTTCGGCGAGACCGTGACCAACAATCGTCTGCTGTCAATGTTGGATGACCCCGGGGAGCGATTTGCTCTGTTAGCCGCAACCCTAGAGGACTCAATCGCCACCGTGTTCCGCCAGGTCGCGATGAACCGATTTGAGCATGCGTGCCACACCGAACGACGCGAGGTCGGCGAGATCAGCGTGGACCGCTTCGGTGATCTGTGGGCCGAGAGCCAGTCGGCAATGCTGGGTGATGCCGTTGAGGTCACAGAGGGCTACCGCACGTGGTGGAGCTACATCCCACACTTCATTGCCACACCCGGGTACGTGTATGCCTACGCGTACGGCCAGTTGCTGGCCCTCAGCGTGTACGCCCGCTACACCGAACATGGCGAGGCATTCGTGCCGTCATATCTCGACATGTTGCGCGCGGGCGGTTCGATCAGCCCTGAGGAGCTGACCGCTCTGGTGGACTGCGACCTGACCGACCCTGGGTTCTGGTCGGCGGGCCTCGACATTGTCGATGCTCAACTCACCGCCGCCACCGACGCGGCACGTGCTGCCGGCCGACTCTGAGATTCATTGCCGCGGCAAGCAACCGCGTCACGTCACCGCGTCATGTCACCGTGGTGCGTCACATCGGCGTGCCGCGAGCACAACACCAGCCTCCACACACCGACCACCATCACCGGTGAAATAGATGTGCCCGTGCCGGACCACCGACACGGGCACACCCACAACCACCCACACGGTGGCCAACTCACACACAACTAACGCGCCAGATCACACCACCACACGCCGACGGATCACCAACACCGCCAACGCACCAGCAGCCACCACCAGCACCGCCCACGGCACCGACGACGAACCCGACCCAGTCACCGGCAACGTCACTTCACCAGTCACCACAACACCAGCCGACGCCACCAAACCATCAGCAGCCAACACCACCGTGTGCGAACCAGCCGCCAACGTCGACGGCAACGCCGCCTGACCCTGGAACGACCCATCAGCACCCACAGTGAACGTGCCCATCAACGTCGGCGACGACATCACCACCAACTCACCCGACGCACCCGGTGTCAACCCATACGCCAAAGCCGACACCTCACCATCAGGCCCCAACTCCAACACGCCACCACGCAGATCAGCCGGATCAGCCGGACCATCAGCACCACCCAACAACAGAGCCTGCTCGTCCGTCACCAACAACACCACATCCTCAACAGGAACCGGCAAATCAGACGTCCCATCCGCAGGATCAGTCACCAACCCAGACAGATT
>RGQW01000208.1 GCA_010029945.1 Actinomycetota bacterium
CCGGCACCGGTGTTGCGGGTTTCTCCGGTGACGGTGGTCCTGCCACGAATGCTCAGTTCGATCAGCCATACTGTGGCTCGCTTTCGCCCGACGGCACCCGGCTGTTGATTGCCGACATCAAGAACCACCGGCTGCGGGCAATCGACCTCAAAGACGGCACGGTCACGACGCTGGCCGGGAACGGCATGAAGGGCAGTCCGATTGATGGGGCCAATGCGGTTGAGTCACCACTGGCCGGGCCGCGGGCAGTCTGTGAGGCTGCCGACGGCACGGTCTATCTGGTCCTGCGTGAGGGCAATGCGCTGGTGGCCATTCGTGACGGCCGCCTGCGGACGGTCGTCAATACTTCAGGAAAAGCAGGCTATAGCGGCGATGATGGCCCGGGCCGCGAGGCCCGCCTGAGTGGACCGAAATATGTCTGCATGGACAGCGAGCAGCGGGTGCTGATCGTCGATACCGAGAACCACGCTGTGCGTCGCTATGACCCGGAGACGGCGGTGATCGATCTCGTCGCCGGCATGCCGCCGCGGGCAGGTGCCGGCGTCGGCAGTGACTGGAGGACAACCCAGTTACGGCGGCCTCACGGTGCCCGCATTGCCCCCGATGGCTGGCTGGTGATCGCTGATAGCGACAACGACCGGGTCTTGATCGGCAGCTATTGAACGCTGGCGAGCGGACGCAGGGGGCCTGATCAGGGAGCCGCCGCAAACACGACCACGCCCCAGGGATCGAAAGCTGGGAGCAGCAGGCGGCCCTCGCGATCGATGCTGACACTCGTTGTTTTGACCAGCCCAGCGTAGTCACCGGAGTCGATCGCGGCGGCGTGGGCCTTCTCGTCGACAGGCCGAACCGGCTGCAGCAGCCGGGCCGTGAGGTCTGCCGTGCCGAAAAAAGCAGGCCGATCGATTGTGATGGCAACGGGGGCAGGCTCGTCCCGCCAGTCGATGATATGCATCACCAGTGGGGCTTCTGGATCTCCAGGACGGGCACGAACAGTGAGAAAGATGCCGTCGGCTGTCGGCAGGGTGACCGGTTGCTGCTGCCAGCGGTCATCGACCACACCACAGCCGCTGGCGTAGGCTTCGCCGTGCCCATCAAGGTGGGCTGCGATGCCGCGAATGAAGGCGGTGAGGTCGGCGTAGTTCTCCGGCCTCCCGAAATACCGCCGGGCGTCGGGGGTGGGCAGGTAGGTGTCCCAGGGCATTTCGATGTGGCCCCCGAGGGCATACATCGTGGCGATCGTCCGCCGGGTAACAGCGATCCAGCCAGGCGACTCTGGTTCGTCGCTACCGTCAAGCGGCATCGTCACCGACTGGGTGCGACCGTGGCTCCGAGCGGTCTGCATCACGTCATGCAGATGAGCCGGCGTGGCATGATCGCGACGGAGTTCGCCGATGCAGTAGTCGAAGGCAAGTTCTATGGGCGTCCACCGCCGCGCCCCGTTATTGCAGGAGACCGCGATCGGTCGGCCGGCCTGGCGGTCCAGTTCCTGTCGCCACCACCGGTTAAAGGCAACGCTTGAATCGATTTGGAATTGCCGGAAGTACGTCCGCAGCACGTCCGTCTTCCACAGCCGAAACGCATCACCGGTGGGGGCTTTTTTCCCCCGGCAATAGTCGCCGTAGTCAAAGGACGCGAGGTCGGAAACGCCAAGTTTTTCCAGTTCGCTGCGATCCGCGTTGTCCGCCAGCCAGCTCCGGAAGCCCTTCATACAATGCCGACAGAAGCAGCCGCCCCAGTTGTACGAGTGCTCGTTTTGGCCCGGCTCATCGCGATGGAGCACGTCGGCGCCCGCTTTCACGGCGGCGACCGCTGCTTGGACGTGTCCCGCCCGAAATTCAGGATTGTTCGCACAGCCCCAAGGGTTCGGTCGGGCCCACTTCCGCATCCAGGTCGGGGCCAGCCGCTGGGCTTCACTGCCGATCACATTCCAGTCCCAGGGGCTCTTTGAACCTGAGTAGCTGCCGGCGGCGATTGCCCCGCCATACTCAACGCCGAGGTCGTGCACCTTCTGAATGAAGGCCTTGTCGTTTCCGTACGTCCACTCCAATCGGGTGACATGAAAGCCCCGAATGGCGGCCAGCGTGTCGTGGGGATCGTTGGCGTTGATCGGCCGGGGCCGCAGCGACCGCATGCAGACGGCGCTGGCTGGAGCCGCACGGGGGATCGCGGGCAGGGCCACCACGACGTCCGACAGCCGGCGGGGGCTGGCCGTCTCCCCGGCACTCGTCACGGCGGTGACGCCCAGGGCGAGGAAAACGACTGAGCGGATCAATATCAGCCTGCAACCGGCGGCAGATACGATTCGGTTGGCGATTGTCATGAAGCGCGTCTCTTGCGGAATCACTGGACTGTACCGGCAGAGGATAGGGCCTCGGTCGGCACCGATCTTTCAGCTATTCAAGCAACAACAGGCAGTTTTTCCGCGAAAAAGCCTGCGAAAATCCTGAATCCCGACGACTTGAAAGCTGAATGTCGAGGAACACCTGCTCCGGCAAAATCCATCCATTAATCGTGGTCTTTTGGATTCCTGGGAGTATGTCATGAATTCAGTCAATCGTTTCAACCGAAGGGCCAGC
>RGQW01000209.1 GCA_010029945.1 Actinomycetota bacterium
CGGTATCGATATCGAGCAGCCGATGCGATCGGCCTCTGCGCACGAGTCGTTGCTCGGTGCGTGGGAGTCGGGAGTCGGTCTCCTGCTGTCGTGCGTCCCGGCGCAGATCGACGTATTGCGAAGCGACACAGGCGTCAGCGCCCCTCTTCGCCGATTCATGGAACGAGCCGGTTTCGCGCAGGTACCGTCGAACGTCGCCATCAGTCCGACCTCCGGGCTGGCGCACCTATCGCCCGAAGGCGCCCGAACGGTGATGGACGCCTGCACCAGGGTCGGCGCGGTGGTTCGGGACGAGCATTCGGAGCCGGTCCATGGGTAACAAGGGATCCGCGACACCAACGCCTGACACACGCAAGAAGTGGCACGACCTCGTCGATGCGATCAACAACGCGCGCACGGCGTACTACCAACACGATGCGCCGTCGATATCGGATTCCGAATACGACTCCTTGTTTCGAGAGTTGGAAGCGCTCGAGGAGCTCTATCCGGAATTGGCGAGCGGAGAGTCACCCACCCAGACGGTCGGCGGGCAGGCATCGGAAATGTTCGAGGCCGTCCCACACCTCGTCCGCCTGTACTCGCTGGACAACGCCTTCGACGACGCCGAACTCGCCGCATGGCTCGAGCGCGTGGAAAAAGGCCTGGGGCGGCTGCCGGACTTGTTGTGTGAAGTCAAGATCGACGGGCTTGCCGTCGACATCGTCTATCGCGACGGTCGCCTCGCATCCGTGGCAACCCGCGGAGACGGTGTGACCGGCGAGGACATCACCTACAACGCGCAGTTCATCGACGCGATTCCCGAGTCCCTTGACTCCGCAGATCCACCCGAGCTCGTTGAAATCAGAGGAGAGGTTTTCTTCTCGACCGCGAATTTCGAACGCATCAACGACGAGCAGATGGCCGCTGGCGTGACGCCCTTCGCAAATCCACGCAACGCGGCTGCCGGAACAATCCGGCAACGAGTGGACAAGCGATGGGTGGAACTCAACGACGCCCGGGAGTCGAGCGGCAGCCGGTCGGCCGCCAAGATCGAACGCCTCGAGCACGAATACGAGCGGGCGGTTGGTCGACTCGCGGCGCTGGGGTTCACGGCTCACGGGATCGGAGCTCGCGAAGGAATTGATGTCACCTCGCAAAGCGAGACGTACGCACTACTGGCGAATATGGGCATCCCCGTGAGCTCTCGAATGGCGGTGCACTCCGATGTTTCCGGTGTCCGCGAGTACATCGACTTCTACGCGGAGCATCGACACGACGTAGAGCACGAAATCGATGGAGTCGTGATCAAGGTCGACGACTTCTCACTACAGACTCAATTGGGGGAGACCTCGCGTGCTCCTCGTTGGGCCATTGCCTTTAAGTATCCACCCGAGGTGGTTCGCACACGCTTGCTGGATATCGCCGTCAATGTCGGACGCACCGGTCGCGTCACTCCCTTTGCCGTCATGGAACCGATACGTGTTGCAGGATCGACGGTGTCGATGGCGACGCTGCACAACCAATACGAAGTGCAACGCAAAGGTGTCTTGATCGGGGACATGGTCTTCCTGCGCAAAGCCGGGGATGTCATCCCTGAAGTCATCGGCCCGGTAATCGAAGCCCGGACCGGTGACGAGCGTGCCTTCGTCATGCCAGGTGAGTGCCCCGAATGCGGCACCGTGCTCGCCACGGAGAAGGAAGGTGACAAGGACCTTCGCTGCCCGAACGCCAACGGATGTCCCGCCCAACTCCGCGAACGCCTTTTTCATGTCGCATCGCGCAACGCACTCGATATCGAGGGTTTGGGCTACAAGGCGGCCGTAGCGCTGCTCGACTGTGGCATCGTCGCGAATGTCGGTGATCTGTTCTTGGTCGACGCGGATGACCTTCTCGCCTGCGAGTTCTTCACTCGAGACCCGGGCAAAGGCGAGAGTGGTCGGCAACTAGGTGAGAACGCGAAGGTGATGCTCGCGAACTTCGACGCCGCGCGCACCCGGCCTTTGTGGCGGATCGTCGTCGCATTGTCCATCCGACATGTGGGTCCGACGGCCGCGCAGGCGCTGGCTCGGGAGTTCGGCTCTATCGATGCCATCGCTTCGGCCGGCGTGGAGGCTCTTGCAGAAGTAGACGGCGTCGGTCAGGTGATCGCCGAAGCGGTGGTCGAGTGGTTCGCCGACGATGAGCATCGAGAGATCATCGACAAGTGGGAGCGCGGCGGAGTGCAACTCGTCGATGCTGCTCCGAGCGAGTCCGAGATGCTGGCTCAGACGCTGTCGGGGGTGACGATCGTCATCTGACTTGCGCAACCACTCAGTAGGGCGACTAGCGTCAGCGCCAAAATAACAACAGGGGATTTCATGGATAGATTTTACCAGCTTAACCGCGCGGTTCGCGATTCTCGCGTTGGCGTCGCTTGCCACTTTCTGCCAACACCTTCCGAATTTCCTCCATTCGCGCATCGAATCGGGCGCGTTGGACCTCGGTGAGATCGGGGGCGGCGAGCGCGAGCTCGAGTTGGCGTATCGCCATCGGCAGGTCGCCA
>RGQW01000210.1 GCA_010029945.1 Actinomycetota bacterium
TCGGCACCGGGGGACACCGATCCGGGAGCCATCCGGAACTTCTGCATCATCGCCCATATCGACCACGGCAAGTCGACCCTGGCCGACCGGATGCTGCAGATCACCGGCGTTGTCGACGACCGCTCGATGCGCGCGCAGTACCTCGACCGGATGGACATCGAGCGGGAACGGGGCATCACGATCAAATCGCAGGCCGTCCGATTGCCCTTCGCGGCCGCCGACGGTCGTGAGCACGTGCTGAATCTGATCGATACACCCGGGCACGTGGACTTCACCTACGAGGTGTCGCGCTCACTCGCGGCCTGCGAGGGTGCTGTCCTGCTCGTGGACGCGGCCCAGGGAATCGAAGCTCAGACGCTCGCGAACCTCTACCTGGCACTGGAGAACGACCTGCAGATCATTCCCGTGCTGAACAAGATCGACCTGCCGGCCGCGCAGCCAGAGAAGTACGCGGCGGAACTCGCGCACATCATTGGCTGCCATCCGGACGATGTGCACAAGGTCTCCGCGAAGACGGGCGAGGGCGTCGAGGATCTCCTGCAGACGATCGTGAACGTCATCCCGGCTCCGATGGGGGACTCCGATGCTCCCGCGCGAGCGATGATCTTCGACTCGGTGTACGACACCTACCGCGGAGTCGTCACCTACGTCCGGGTGGTCGACGGGCGGATCGGGACGCGAGATCGGATCTCGATGATGTCCACTGGCGCCGTCCACGAGCTACTTGAAGTCGGAGTGATCTCTCCGGAGCCAACTCCGGCGAGGGGCCTGGGCGTCGGCGAGGTCGGCTACCTGATCACCGGAGTGAAGGACGTTCGTCAATCCCGCGTCGGCGACACGATCACCACAGTGACCAAGGGGGCGACAGAGCCTTTGGGTGGCTACCGCGACCCCAAGCCGATGGTCTTCTCCGGCCTGTATCCGATCGATGGGTCGGACTACCCGATTCTGCGCGACGCCCTCGACCGTTTGAAGCTGAACGATGCAGCGTTGCAGTATGAGCCGGAAACATCGGTGGCTCTGGGATTCGGGTTCCGCTGTGGGTTCCTGGGATTGCTGCACCTGGAGATCGTTCGCGAGCGCCTCGAGCGCGAGTTCGATCTCGACCTCATCTCTACGGCACCGAACGTCATCTACACCGTCCAGATGGAAGACGGTAAGGAAATCGTGGTCACCAATCCGAGCGAATTTCCCGAAGGCAAAGTCGCCTCGGTAACCGAACCGGTCGTCAAGGCAACGGTCATCTTGCCGAGCGAATTCGTCGGCACCGTGATGGAACTGTGCCAAAACAGGCGAGGCTCTCTGCTGGGGATGGACTATCTGTCCGAGGATCGCGTCGAAATGCGCTACACGCTGCCGCTGGCGGAGATCGTCTTTGACTTCTTCGATCAACTCAAATCGCGAACGCGGGGATACGCATCGCTGGACTACGAGCCCAGCGGAGAGCAGACCGCAGATCTCGTCAAAGTGGACATCCTGCTGCACGGAGATCCCGTCGATGCCTTCTCCGCCATCGTGCACAAAGACAAGGCCTACAGCTACGGGGTGGCGATGGCGCAGAAACTGCGCGAACTCATTCCCCGGCAGCAGTTCGAGGTGCCCATCCAGGCAGCTATCGGGTCGCGAATCATCGCGCGCGAAACCATTCGAGCGATCCGCAAAGACGTGCTCGCGAAGTGCTACGGAGGCGATGTTTCTCGTAAGCGCAAACTGCTGGAAAAGCAGAAGGAAGGCAAAAAGCGCATGAAGATGGTCGGCCGGGTCGAGGTGCCGCAGGAAGCCTTCATTGCTGCACTGTCGACATCCGAGGCACCCGCCAAGAAATGAGCGAGCCGCTATCGCTCTACGTTCACGTTCCCTTCTGCTCGAGCAGGTGCGGCTACTGCGACTTCAACACCTACACGGCGTCCGAGTTAGGGGATGGCGTCGATCGAGCCTCCTTCCACACCCATCTTGCGTCCGAGATCACCATGGCGGCGCGCACTCTCGCCCCGTCGTATCACGTCGACACCGTCTTCTTCGGTGGTGGAACACCGACGCTGATCGGTGCACCGGCGCTGTGTGATCTACTCGCGCGAATTCGTGACGAGTTCGATGTCGCGGCCGACGTGGAGGTGACCACAGAGGCCAATCCCGACTCCGTTGACCAGCAGATGCTCGAGGATCTCGTCACCGGTGGGTTCACGCGAATCTCCATCGGAATGCAAAGCGGTGCACCCCATGTGCTCGCCACCCTAGAGCGCACGCATACGCCGGGTGCGAGTTCCGCCGCGGCACTCGCCGCGAGAGCTGCCGGGTTCGACCACGTCAACCTGGACCTGATCTACGGAACTCCCGGAGAGAGCGACGACGACGTGCAACGTTCGCTCGATGAAGTGCTCGACGCTGGCGTCGACCACGTGTCTGCGTACTCGCTCATCGTCGAAGACGGAACCGCGCTCGCCCGACGCGTCGCTCGCGGCGAGATTGCCAAACCCGATGACGACGTCGCCGCCGAACGCTATGAACTCATCGACAAT
>RGQW01000022.1 GCA_010029945.1 Actinomycetota bacterium
GCCACGGGCGAAAGCGAAGAAGACCTGGTGGTCGTGGGGACTGCTTGTCCCGGTCCTTGTCTTCTTCATTTTGATGAACGTCGTCCCCACCATCTGGATGTTGGGGCTCAGCTTCTACAACTACACGTTGACGTCGTCGGGAGCTCCCCGATTTATCGGCATGGACAACTACAACCAGTTGGCCAGCGCCGGTCCGCTGTGGTTGTCCCTGGGCCGCACGTTCATCTTCATGGTTCTCGCGGTAGCGATACAAACGGTCCTCGGGGCCGTCGTGGGCTACCTTTTTTGGAAGAGCAACAAGGTGCCCGGCCGTCGCCTCGCGCTCACGCTGCTCTTTACTCCGATGATCCTGACCCCGTTGTCCTCGGGTCTTTTCTGGCGCTTGATGCTCGACCCGGTTTTTGGGGTTATCAACTACTTCGGTGAACTCATCGGCTTGGAAAAAATCGACTTCACTACCGATGCCACGCTGGCGTTTCCTGCCGTACTCGTGGTCGATAGTTGGATGTGGATCCCGTTCATGGCCTTGATGACGCTGGCGGCCCTGGGATCGGTCCCGAAGGCCGAACTGGAAGCCGCCCAGGTGGACAACCTGTCCTTCTGGCAGCGGCTGATCCACGTGATCATCCCGGCAGGAAAGTTCATCATCATCCTGGGAATCCTGCTGCGAACCATCGATGTGTTCAAGACCATGGATCTGGTCTATCTGATGACCAACGGCGGGCCGGGCGACCGCACCGAACTCATCGCGGTTGCGCTCTACCGCTTGGCCTTCAAGAGCTTCAACCTTGGCTACTCATCGGCGCTGGCGGTGCTGCTGCTGTTTATCGCAATCGCGCTGACGTCCATTTACCTCTTCGTGCTCAATCTGCGGTCCCGACGGGAGGCTGAGAACGCATGACATCCCCCATTCATGATTCGCCGGTTGTGCTGCCGGAGGAGAACGCGCCGAGCAAGCGCAATGACAAGGAACGCCGCCTGACTATCTCAGGTGTCATTGCGTGGATCGTCGCGCTCATCTTCTTCGCGCCGATCTTCTGGATCTTCCTCGCGGCCCTCAAGACCGACAACACGATCCTGGCCTACCCGCCGAAGTTCATCTTCACCCCGACGCTGGAGAATTTCGCGGCCTTGATCACGAAACCAAACGTTGGTCTGTACTTCTTCAACAGCGTCTTCCTGTCGGTCGGGTCCGTCGCCATCGCGATTGTCGTGTCCTACCTCGCGGCTTACTCCTTCTCGCGCTTCAAGCCTGCAGGCACGGACTTCTTGATGTTCCTGCTGCTGTCTACGCGATTCGTTCCTGCTGCGGCCTTCGTGATTCCGTTCTTCCAACTCTTCGGAATCTTGAACTTCAAGGACAGTTACGTAGGTCTGCTGATCTTCTACGTCATGTTCTCGGTGCCGTTCTCCGTGTGGATCCTCAAAGGGTTCATCGACGGTGTTTCGCAGAGATTCGACGAGACAGGTCTGGTGAATGGAGCGTCACGAGCGCACGTGATTTTCAAGGTGGTTCTTCCTCAGGTGAAGCCCGGGCTCGTTGCCGCTTTCGTGTTCAACATCATCTTTGTCTGGAACGAGTTCTTGTTTAACTTCCAACTGGGTGGTCGAAACACCTCGACCATCCCCGTCGCTCTGTTTACGAGCTTGTACGACGGAGGGGCAACCAACTGGCCGTACGTGGCGTCTCTGGGAACCGCGTATGTGTTACCGCTCGCGATACTCATCTTCTTCTTCCAGAAGTACCTGCTGGTGGGTATGACCTTCGGAACCGTGCGAGGTGAGGTCTGATGTCGGCACCGGTGACCGAAACCGTCGAGAAGGGCAAAAGCAAGGTCGCTTTCGCGCGGCGCGCCCAGAACTGGGTGATGGCGTTCTTGATCATCTCCCTGCTGTGTGTGGCGCAGCCGTTCTCGCTTCAGTTATACGGATACGGCATCTTCCTTTTGGGAATCGCTGTGTTCCTGCAGATCGCCGTCAGCAATGTGACACCGACAGCCGGCGTCCGAGCCACGGTTGTCAAGTCCGTCATCATCATCGCGGTCATCATCGCCATTTTTGCTTTCAGCATTTGGGTGACTCCGATTCTCGTTGAAATGGGAAGGTAGTTGTGTCTGAAGCAGCCGCGCCGGCAGCATCTGCCCTAGCGCTTTCCGGGGTCTTTAAGGGATACGGATCCACGCAGGTTCTCGAGAACTGCACTATGAGCGTGAATTCTGGAGACTTCTACGTTGTCTCAGGAGCTCCCAGCTCAGGTAAGTCCGTCCTGCTGCGCATCGTGCTCGGACTCGAGCCCGCCGACGCCGGCACTGTTCATCTCGGTGGCAAGGACGTGACGTCAGACGGTCCGCAAGAGCGGCACGTCGGCTACGTCCCTCAGTCCTTTGCGCTTTTCCCGAATAAGTCGGTGCGGGAGAACATCTTGTATCCGATGCGCCTAGACAAGGTCGGCAAGGTCGAGATGCAAGAGACCCTGGATCGGGTGTGCGAGCTCCTCGCAATTGAAGATCTCTTGGACAAGCGGCCGGATCAACTCAGTGGTGGGCAAAAGCAGCGAACAGCGATCGCCCGGGGCTTGGCTAAGCAAACGGACTTCTTCGTCCTCGACGATCCCCTGGTCGGCCTTGACTTCAAATTGCGCGAGCGACTTATCGACGATCTGAAGGCAACACGATCCGCACTCGGGGTCACCTTTTTGTACTCGACGTCCGACTCGCTGGAATCCTTGTTGCTTGCCTCTCGCGTGGGTGTGTTGGCAGATGGCGGCATTTCGGAAGAGGGCGACCTCGACGAGGTCTACGACAACCCCCAGACTGCGTCGTCGATGCAAGCCCTCGGATTCCCCAGCGCAAACCTCGTCGACGGTGATGTGCGGTCCGTGGGGTCATCCAAGATGTGCTCGACAGTGCTCGGCGACGTCGAGGTGAGCGGCGATGTCGCTCCCGGCCCGGTCCTCGTGGGAATCCGATCCGAACATGTCCAAGTGGGTACGGCGCGAGAGGGCGCTATCTCCTGCTCGGCGACGTTGATGTTCACCGAAGACGTCGGGGGATCAGAAATTCTCTACCTCGAGGTCGACGGTGTACCCATGTCGACGGTCCTCGGTTCGGGAAGTGAGGCTCTCGCCGCGATCGGTAGTGGGAGCGTCAATATCGCTGTAGACCCGACCTCATTTGTCCTCTTCGACCCGGTGAGTCGAACCCGCGTAGGCCAGGGAGTGCAACATGGCTGATGTTCGCATAGAAGGCATCTCGAAGTACTTCGGTGACTTCGGAGCCGTGAAAGAGGTCTCCACGGTCTTCGAAGAGGGAACGGTGACGGTCCTCCTCGGTCCGTCGGGGTGTGGCAAGACGACACTCATGCGCATGATCGTCGGATTGGAAACGCCGACCACGGGAAGCGTCATGATCGGCGACACGGACGTGACGCGGGTTCCCACCAACAAGCGTCAGATCGGAATGGTGTTCCAGTACCCGGTCATCTACCGCGGAACCACCGTGGCTCGAAATCTCGAGCTGCCACTCATCGCCGCCAAGATGGACTCATCTGCTCGCAAGAAGCGGATCGATGAGATGGCGGAGATCATCGGGCTTACCGATGTCCTCGAAACGAACGTGGACCGCTTGGACAACGCTGGGAGGCAGAAGGTCGCTGTGGCCCGCGAAGTGGCCCGCCAACCAGAGGTGCTCCTCTTCGATGAGCCGATCACGAACGTGGACCTCACTTCTAAGTTGGAGCTCAAGCGATCGTTGAAACAGCTGTTCACCGAGTTGCGTCAGACCATCATCTACGTCACGCATGACCAGACCGAAGCCATGAGTCTTGCGGACAAGATCGCCCTGATGAATACCGGTCGTATCGTCCAACTCGATGCTCCGCGGGTCGTGTATGACCGACCGGACGACGTGTTCGCTGGCTGGTTCTTGGGTAGCCCGGGCATGAACTTCCTGCGGACGGGCTTCGTCGTCGAAGGTTCGTCGCTGCACAGTCCCTTGCTGGCGTCACCTATTTCGGTAGGTGCCGAAGCGCAGCACGCAACCACGATGGGCATCCGGCCTGAGCAGTTGACGGCCTCCCTCGAAGAGCAGCCAGATCACGTGCGGGCGGAGATCGTCGACAAAGCCATCACTATCGGTGGCCGCATGCTTCTCGGCGTCAAGGTTCAGGATCTCGAGATCAAGGCCGTCGTCGAACACGACATCGGCAAGAACGCCTCGTCCTCCATCTGGATCAAATTGCCGCGGGAGAATCTGCACCTGTTCGATGCCCACGACCGAAAGATCGAAGCCGGTCTGCAATCCGTTGGTTGATGCGCCGTGGATCGGGTCCAACCTGAAGATGGCCCTCGGTCGCGAGGAAACCCTTCGGCTGGTTGAGCATGTTGCGGGCCTAGACGATGGTGCCCAGCGAGCCCTCGTTGTTTCGATGCCGTTCCTCGGCGAGTCCGTCGCGGCAGCGCAGGGATCCGGGTTGCGCATAGGAGTCCAGGGCTGTTCCACCCACGAGCGAGGTGCCTATACGGGAGAGGTAGCTGCGCAGGACGTTGCGTCGATGGGTGCCGACTTCGTCATGGTGGGGCACGCGGAACGGGTTGCGTTAGGCGAGTCGCTCGAGTCCTTCGCTGAACAAGTGCAGCGCGCCCGGGAAGCGAACCTGAATGTGTTGGTGTGCGTGGGAGAGGAAGCGCAGGGAGATCACGACAGTGACGACCTGATCGCGCAGGCACACCTGATCGCCGGCGGTCAGTTTCGCCACGGCGACGTCCTGGCATACGAGCCCTATTGGGCGATTGGGGAGGCGGGACGCGAGGCGCCGGTGGATTATGTTGATGCGAGGATGACCCGCGTGCGGTCAGCACTCGGGGACGACGTGACCTTTGTCTACGGGGGGAGCGTCAACGAGGGCAACTGTGCTCAGCTTGCATCTCTTGATGGAGCTTCGGGGGTATTTGTCGGACGTGCGGCCTGGAGTCCCGACAAGTGGAGTGGGATTGAGGCCCGGGTGAGAGGAGAAAGTCAATGAAGCAGTGGTCGTTGGCGTTGGGATGCGACGAGGCGGGTTTCGCCCTTAAGGAGTATCTGCGAGACAAACTCGCGTCAGACCCTCGGGTGGCAGGCGTAAGCGATAGTGGAGTACTTGACGGGCAAGACTCAACGGCCTATCCGGAGATCGGACTCAAGGTGGCGACGGACGTCGCGGCCGGAGACGCTCAGCGGGCTCTGTTGATCTGTGGAACGGGAATCGGCATGGCCATTTCCGCGAACAAGGTCAAGGGAATCAGAGCGACGACGGCGCACGACGTCTATTCCGTCGAGCGATCGGTTCTCAGCAACAACTGCCAGGTGCTCACTCTTGGTGCTCGCGTTGTCGCCCCCGAATTGGCCTGGACGCTCGTTGACAGGTGGCTTGACCTCGAGTTCGACGACTCGTCCCCGTCAGCGGCGAAGGTCCAGATCATTACCGACTATGACGAAGGTGGAACATCATCGTGACCCACGACAAAACCCTGGAGGGCTTGAAGGCCTGCGTGCTTGCTGCCGAAGGCGCCGAAGATCTCGAGTACTACGTCACCCTCATGCGACTGCAAGAAGAGGGTGTCGCCGTGGATACCGTTGCCCTGTCGATGGATTCCTTTGCCGGCAAGAACGGCTTGAAGATCACGCCGGACCTGACCATCGATGAGGCAGCGGGAATCGCGTATGACGTCGTCGTCCTGCCGGGAGGTTGGGCACCGGACAAGTTGCGCAGATCCGAACCTGTTCTCGAGCTCATCCGCAACCGGTACGAAGCCGGTGCGGTGGTAGCGGCGATCTGTCACGGACCATGGCTGCTGATCTCAGCGGGCCTGGTCCAAGGGCGTAGGGCAACCGGGTCCCTAGGTATCAAGGACGACTTAGAGAATGCCGGAGCCGTGTGGGTCGACGAAAGCGCTTTTGTCGACGGTCAACTCGTGTGGGGACGAGTTGTTGCCGATATTCCGAACTTCTGCGGCGCGCTGGTGTCACGCTTGCGCGAGTACGCGAAATAGCGTCAAGCGCTCGAAAGCTAGCTCCGCACGTTTGCGGCGAAAGCCGCCACTGATTCCAGAATGATGGCCAGGGAGGTCGCTCCCGCATCTTGGTGGCCGACTGCCCGGTCGGCAAGGCGGGACGCCCTGCCTTTCATCGGCTTCAGATCTTTCGTTGCCTCCGCTGCCCCTCGAGCCGTCACCGCGGCCTGTTCCAGGGACGAAACGAGATCCTCACCTTCGAGGCTGGCGAGTTTCTCGATGGCGGGATGGAACGAGTCGAGCAGGGTCTTGTCTCCCAACTCGGCTCCGCCCAACTGCTGGATCGCATCGAACATGGCCTGATAGATCTGCACCCAGTCCGACACGGAGCTGACATCGGCTTTGCCTGAGCACGCCTCAGCGGCGGCCGCGAAGGCGACCTCGTACAGCGGGCCGATGGTGGCCCCGACCTCGATGGCGTACGCATCGGAGGCGGCTTGAAAGGCCTGTTCAACGCTGGGGTCGGGGGGAAGGTCGTCCATCGCTCGCCGGACGGCGCGCATCCCGATCGTCATGCTCACGCCGTGGTCACCATCACCGACTTCACCGTCGAGGTCACAGAGGAAGTCTTTGTTCGATTCCACGTCGATGGCGACCTGCTCGAGCAGGAGTCGGACGGAGTCTCCGGTCAGGGTTGGCATTCGTAGCTCCTAGGGCTTCTTGTACATGCAGGTGTTGACGGTTGAGTCGAGTAGGGCGCTCATTTCATCGTCGAGACGGACGAGGCTGATGGAGGCACCGGCCATTTCCAGCGCGGTCACCATCTCGCCGACGTTCTTGTGGCGCACCCGAAGTCCGTTCGCGTCGCAGATCTCCTTGGCTTTGCGGTAGACCACATACAACTCCTCGGCGGGTGTTCCCCCGAGTCCGTTCACCGAGAGGGCGACTTCACTGCCGGAGTAGTCCAAATCGCCCAGGATCATGTCCATCATCGCTTCGACGATGTCGTCGACGGGGGCGACTTTTTGCCTCTTGATGCCCGGCTCTCCGTGGATGCCCAAGCCCAGTTCCATCTCGTCTTCTTCGAGGTGGAAAGTGGGGCGCCCGTTGGCCGGAACGGTGCACGAGGTGAGGCCGACGCCCACCGTGCGGGTGTTCGCGTTTGCACGGGTGGCGATCTCGAAGACCTCGTCGAGCGAAGCCATCTGCTCGGCCTTGGCGCCGGTAATGCGGAAAACCCAGAACAGACCACCAATACCCCGGCGACGGTCCGCCTGGTCGATGGGCGCCGACGCGACATCGTCGTTGAGAACCACGGTGCGGACGTCCATGCCCATCTCTCGGCATTGATCCTGGGCCTTATCGAAGTTCAGACAGTCACCGGCGTAGTTGCCATAGAGGTAGAGAACACCGGCACCGGAATCAACCGCAGTTGTTGCCTCCACTACCGGTCGGGCCGGAGGTGAGGCGAACACGTTGCCGAACGCTGCCCCATCCGCCATTCCTTGGCCGACGTAACCAGCGAATGCGGGAAGGTGGCCGCTTCCGCCACCAACAACGATGCCTACTTTGCCGTCGATCGGGCTGGTCACCCGCGCGATAGATCGACGCCCCACTCGCTTGACGATGTCGTCATTGGCGGACAGAAATCCGTCCACCATCTCCTCGACCATGTCGAACGGATCATTTATTAGCTTCTTCACTCGAACTCCACGAATCGAACTCGGTTAAGGAATGCGCGGCAGTGTATCCTCTAGTTGCCGGCCTGTGGTCGGTTTCTCCATCTACGGCGGAAGAGGCAGATCGTGCGTCGAACTATGGCAGGCGTTGCCGTGATCGCGTTGATCATCACCGGATGCTCGTCCAATGATGTTGCCGAGGGATCTGATCCAGGATGGGTTTCCAGCAACGCCGCTATCGCCGGGGTGAATGATGCGGGTTTCGACTGCTCGGAGGACTCGTTCTCCGGCACCAAGCAGGTCATCACCGAGAATCCAGCAACCGAAGAGCCGTTGGGGGGCGAGCTCATCTTGTGCGGTGGATTCCAGGTGTTCTTGGTGGGTGACATCGATGAGTACTGGGAGTCGCTCTCCTCATCCTGTGCGGGCGTGACGGAAGAGGAGTTGGCCTCCGAAGCGGTGCAGCGCGAGGTGATCGTCGGCAGCAACTTCGTTATGTCGGGAACCGGTCCCGACCAGTCCTACCCGGAGGAAGCCCCGGCCAGCGATCTCGCCCGGGCCTTCGGGGCCGAGGTTCAAACGCTGAAGTCGATTTACGAGACGATCTGTCCGGGAATCGGCAGCACGTAAACCCCCCGCCACGATAGGTTCTTGCGTCACGGGGCAGGAGGGAGAATCGTGGTTCAGATCGCAAGCATCGGGGTCCACATCATCGACGTGTTGGGCCGACCGGTCTCCGAAATTCCCCCGGGTCAAAACATTGCGCTGATCGATGAGATCCGGGTCACCGTTGCCGGCACCGCAGGTGGTACGGCCGTGGACTTGGCCAAGCTGGGCGCCGACGTCAGCAGCATGGGTGCGACGGGCGACGACGAACTCGGAAAAGTCATGCGGGGCATCCTGGAGCGCTACGGCGTCGATTCATCGGGTATGAGGACCCACGTCGATGTGCCGACCTCAGCCACCATGCTTCCCATCCGTCCGAACGGAGAGCGACCCGCCTTGCATGTGATGGGCGCGAATGCAGTCTTCTCGGCGAAGGATGTCGACCTCTCTGCGCTCGGGGCGTTCGATGTTGTGCACGTTGGTGGAACCTTTCTGATGCCGGCGTTCGACGGACCCGACGCGGCGACGGTGCTCGCCGCCGCGAAAGAGCAAGGGGCCATCACCACGATGGACGTTCTCGGGGTTCAAAAAGACGGCATGGCGGACATCCTGCGACCGTGCATGCCCCACCTCGATTACTTCATGCCCAACATCGAAGAAGCAGAAATGGTCTCCGGCCTCTCCACTCGCAGCGACCTCGCCGGATTCTTCCTCGACATGGGAGCGACAACTGTCATCTTGAAGATGGGTGATCAGGGCGCAAGCATCAATCGGGTCGGGGAAGCAGAACTACGGGTCCCTGCATTCGCGGTGGACGTCGTCGACACGACAGGCTGCGGCGATGCCTTCGACGCTGGATTCATGTTGACGACCGCCATGGGCTGGGAGATCGATCAGGCAGCTCGTTTCGGGGCTGCGTGCGGCAGCCTCGTCGCCACCGGACTCGGCTCCGATGCCGGCATCGTCGACTTCGACTCCACTCGGGCGTTCATGGAAACGTCAGAAACAATTCCCTTGGTCGACTGACGTGTCGACTTTCATTACGCGTCGAACGGAAACGTGACGGCCGTTAGTTCCTCGCTTGCCCGCCACAACTGCTCGGCCTGCTGTAAGTCCTGCGCCGCATCCGACCGACCCACCGGCTTCGGGTGTCCTCGCATTTCACCCATACCGTCCGGTCCGATGTAGGAGTTGCCCGGAAGTCCGGGCGTAGTCGCCGCGAAGAGTGTCGGCAGCGCCCCACTCTCAGCAGATTGCGCGAGAACGGTGTTGGCGAGTTCGGCGATCCGCGCTTCCCACCAGGAGCCGCTCATTGTGGGGCCGGCGCTCTGCAGACCCGTGGCCGCCCACCCGGGGTGTGCGGCCGAACACGTAACGGTGAGGTCGTTGGCCTCGAGGCGACGCTGGAGTTCGAGGGTGAACAGCAAGTTTGCGAGCTTGCTCTGGCCGTACGCATTCCACTTGCTGTATCCGTTTTCGTCGGTGAGGTTGTCGACGTTGATCCGGCGGACCATCCGGTGGGCGCCTGAAGAGACATTGACGATGCGGGAGTGGGGAACAGCGACCAGTGCCGGCAAGAGCAGCCCTGTCAGTGCGAAGTGCCCGAGATGGTTGGTGGCGAACTGCAGTTCGTAACCGTCGGCACTTTGCCGATACGGAATCGCCATTACTCCGGCGTTGTTGATCAGCAGATCCAGACCCCCGTCGTAATCGCGTGACCACTCGCTGGCGAAACTGCGAACGGATGACAGGTCGCTGAGGTCGAGACAGCGCACATGGACCGCTCCCGGTGTGGGGCCCATGAGTTCGCGCGCCCTGCCCCCCTTCGCTTCATCGCGAACTGCCAGGGTGACGTCGGCGCCGGAGCGAGCGAGGGCTTGAGCGGTGTAGAAGCCGATGCCGGAATTGGCGCCCGTGACGATTGCCGCCCGGCCGGTGAGGTCGGGCATGTCGGCAACGGTCCACCGGTGTCCGGCTTTGCTGGAGGCTGGAGAAGCAGGTCGCCCCCGGGTACGCTTTACCGGCTTCACGCCCCAATAGCTCAGTCGGCAGAGCGTCTCCATGGTAAGGAGAAGGTCTACGGTTCGATTCCGTATTGGGGCTCGGAGTACGGGCCGATCTCAGCAGTGGGTTCGGGTCGTGCAGGGCGGGGTAGCTCAGCCTGGCAGAGCAAGCGGCTCATAATCGCTGTGTCGCGGGTTCAAGTCCCGCCCCCGCTACCAACAGCAAGAACCGCCGTAAGCAAGACTAGGAACACGCAAGGGCGCTCGCAGCGCACGGAGAGAGGCAGATCAGATGGCCAAGGCAACGGACGTTCGTCCGAAAATCACCATGGCGTGCGAGGACTGCAAGGAGCGCAACTACATCACCAAGAAGAACCGGCGGAACGACCCCGACCGGCTCGAGGTGAAGAAGTTCTGCCCGCGGTGCAACAAGCACACACTGCACAAGGAAACCCGCTAGGGCCCGAAGGGCACCCGTGGCACTTAACCCCGACTTCGTTGGACGCTCGTACCCTCCGGGCGCTCCCTATCTCGTGGGGCGAGAGAAGGTACGGGAGTTCAGCGAGGCGCTCGGAGTCACCGAGTCGGTAAGTCTTGACGTCGACGCGGCCCAAAGCCGCGGATACACCGATGTCGTGGCTCCACCCACCTTTGCGGTTCGACTTGTGATGGCCGCCGCCGAGTCGGTCGCCCTTGATCCCGACCTCGGCCTGGACTATTCACGAGTAGTCCACGGCGATCAGAGGTTCGAATATTCACGACCGATCGTCGCCGGTGATGAGCTCCTCAGCCACGTCACGATTGACGGAATTCGATCTGTAGCCGGCAACGACATGATCACCACCCGAACAGACATCTCGACTACCGACGGTGAGCATGTCGTGACGAGTTACACGGTGCTCGTTGCTCGGGGAACCGATAGTGAGACAGCATGACCGGCGTCGACGTCGGGTACGAGATTCCCTCGCGCGATTTTCGTATCACCCGGGAGACGCTCATTCGATACGCCGGCGCCTCCGGAGACTTCAACGTCATCCACTGGAATGAGCGGATCGCCCACGAGGTTGGTTTGTCCGACGTCATCGCGCATGGGATGTTGACGATGGGCATGGCGATTCAGGTCGTTACCGACTGGTGCGAAGACCCCTCGGCTCTGGTCGACTACGGCTGTCGCTTCACGCGGCCCGTGGTTGTCCCGGACGATGGAGTCGGCGCAACACTCCACGTGAGTGGAACCGTGACAGCGGTGGAAGACAACATCGCCACCGTCTCGCTCAAAGCAATGTGCGCTGACGTTTCCGTTCTCGGTAAAGCCATCGCCCGCGTCCGCGTGGGGTGATCGAACAGTGAATGCTCCCGATCACGTTCAGGCGCTCGCTGCCGCGCGAGCGGACGCACGATCGGCGAAGGACTTCGCGCGGGCGGATGCCATTCGAGCCGAGATCGATGCTGCCGGCTGGACGGTCGTCGATACGGCGGGTGGCTTCGAGCTCGTCGAGAAGCCTCCGTTCGAGGTACTCCGGGACGTGCACGAGCTGGCGTCGTCAGTTCCCGTCGAGGCGCCGACGGTTATCTGCGTGATCGTCGATGGTTGGCCGGATGACACGGACGTGTGCCTCCAAGCTCTCAAGGACCACGCACCAGCGGAAGCCATGGTCCTCGTGATCGATTGCGCCAACGTCGACGACGCGGGAGCACGAGCCGAAGTGTTTGCCGACGATCAACCGGAACGTTTTCGAGTCCTACACATGCAGCCCACACTCGCATCGCTCGGCTGGTCAAGTGTCGTTTCCGCGGCCATTGATCTGTCACGGTGCGAGGTGTTCGTCATTATGGATCTGTCGACGATCATCGAGGGTGATGCGTTCGCCCCCATGCTGGACGTCCTCGGTCGTGATGGCGTCGTGGGCACAGGATGGAAGGGCGTGAACGTCAACGTTGATGACGGATGGCGCTCCTTCGATGCGGCTGGGGCAGGAGAAGCGGACGCCATTCTGGGATACCTGATGGCCCTCAAGCGCGAGGCCATTGAACTGGTCAGACCCGACCCGAAGGCACGCTTTTACCGCAACGCCGATATGGAATGGAGCTTGGCGCTTCGCGAGGCGGGAGGGGCTCTGGCTATTCCGTCAGATTCGCTGCCGATCCGCCAGGGGCGGCACCACGGGTATCACGACTCCGACCCGACCTTTCGGGAAAAGCAGTCGAAGAAGACGTACGACCGGCTACTCCAGCGCTTCCGCGGTAAAGATCACCTGCTCGCTCCGCGGTAAGCCGGCGACGTGATGACAGGCCGGCAATTCGATGACAGGCCGGCAGCGCCTCCTAGGCTGAGTGACGTGACGTCACTTGTGGACCTGGGGCCGGGGAGTTTCGCCGAGCACACGTCCCTGCGTGTGGGTGGTGTCGTGGGAACGTGGATCGTGGCACGCACCGAGGCGGCGTGCATCGAGGCAATCGTCGAGTGCGACGACCTTGGCCGACCGGCTCTGGTTCTCGGCGGTGGCTCGAACGTCGTGTGTTCCGATGCGGCCTTTGGGGGAACCGTGGTCCAGGTGGCGCCGACGGGAATCACCACCGTTGGTCAGGAGGGGCTTCTACGCGTCGTTGCAGCAGCCGGTGAGGAATGGGACGAACTTGTGCTGCGAAGCCTCGCCGCTGGATCCGCCGCCTTGGCGCCACTCAGCGGTATCCCGGGCCTTGTTGGGGCATCACCTATCCAGAACGTGGGGGCGTACGGGGCAGAAGTCGCTGATTATCTCGTCAGTGTCCGCGTCTGGGATCGCACCGGGAGATCCGTGCAGGAACTGTCAGCGCAGGAGTGCGGCTTCGGTTATCGCACGAGCCGATTCAAGCAAGAGCCGGACCGCTTCGTTGTGCTCGAGGTTGCCTTCGATCTGCCTGTCGATGAGTCCGTGAGCGTCACCTACCCGCAACTCGCGAGCGCTGTGGGTGTCGACGTTGGGGCGAGCGCGGACGGAGTGCGAGTGCGTGAGGCGGTCATGGAGTTACGGCGCAGCAAGGGCATGGTGCTCGACGAGCACGACCGCGATACCTGGAGCGTTGGCTCCTTCTTCGTCAATCCGATTGTCAGCGACGCCGTGGCGCGCACCTTGCCCGACGAGTGTCCACGCTTCTCGACCCCGTCGTCTTCGGACGAGGTCAAGGTGAGCGCAGCGTGGTTAATCGCAGCGAGTGGAATCGACCCCGGCTTTCAGTTGTCCGAATCCGGTGCCCGGGTGTCGACCAAGCACACGCTGGCGATCAGTAATACCGGAAGCGCGACCTGTGAAGACGTCCTCGAACTTGCCCGATGGATGCGGTCATGCGTTGCGGACAGATTCGGTGTCGAACTCGTCGCGGAGCCGCGACTGATCGGATGCACCTTGTAGCGGGGGTGTTCGGCAGAAAGATCACTCCGTGAACGCACTCAGATTGCGAATGTGCGTTACTCGCCAAGGAGGGTCGCGATACGAGCGATCCCCTCGGTGATCTTGTCGTCCGATGTCGCGTACGACAGACGCAGATACCCGGGCGTACCGAAAGCCTCACCGGGCACAACGGCGACCTCCACCTCGTCCAGGATGAGCGCCGCCAGTTCCGCAGACGACGCGGGACGATGGCCACGAATGTCCGTGCCCAGAACTCCCTTGACCGAGGGGTAGACGTAGAACGCTCCCTCGGGTGTGGGGCATTCGACACCGGGAATCTGATTGAGCGCCTCGACGATGAGGCGGCGACGTCGATCGAAGGCGACCTTCATGTCCTCCACGGCAGCCAGGTCCCCGCTGACGGCGGCAAGCGCGGCGATTTGCGACACGTTGGCGACGTTCGACGTTGCGTGTGACTGCAGGTTGGTGGCCGCCTTCACGACATCGGTGGGTCCGATCATCCAGCCGACACGCCATCCGGTCATCGCGTAGGTCTTGGCCACGCCATTGATGACGACGCATTGGTCGGCCAGTTGCGGAACCCCCACGGGCATCGACGAGAAGACGGCGTCTCCGTAGACGAGGTGCTCGTAGATCTCATCGGTGACTACCCACAGACCGTTGTCGGCGGCCCAAGCGCCGATTGCCTCAACTTCCGCGGGGGAGTAGACGGCGCCGGTTGGATTGGAGGGAGAGACGAATACGAGCATCGTCGTTCGAGGCGTCCGAGCTGCTTCCAGTTGTTCGATGGATGCGCGGTAGCCCGTCGTTTCGTCGGTGGGAACCTCCACCGGGACACCGCCCGCAAGGGCGATCGACTCCGGATAGGTCGTCCAATAGGGCGCGGGGAGCAGTACCTCATCGCCTGGGTTCAGTAGGGCTGCAAAGGCGTTGTAGAGAGCCTGCTTGCCGCCATTCGTGACAAGCACCTGATCGGCTCCGATCTCCCATCCAGAATCGCGGAGCGTCTTCTGGGCGATCGCCTCCTTCAATGCCGGTAGTCCTCCTGCGGGGCTGTACCGGTGCCACCGCGGATCGCGGCAGGCGTCGACGGCTGCGGAGACGATGTAGTCAGGTGTGGGGAAATCGGGTTCGCCAGCTCCGAAGCCGATGACCGGCCGACCGGCCGCCACGAGGGCCTTCGCCTTCGCATCCACGGCCAAAGTGGCCGACTCACTCATGGAGCCGATGCGCCGAGAAATACGGTGGGCGGGGGATGTCACTGGCCCATCCTGTCAGCAGGCAGCCCCGGGGTCGCCGGCCGCCCGGACCCCGCCGTACACTTCGTCCCGCGGTACCTCGGCGTAAGCCTGCCCACAGGGTGATCGTCGTGGCCCGACCGAGGGCTGTAGCTCAATTGGTAGAGCACCGGTCTCCAAAACCGGCGGTTGGGGGTTCAAGTCCCTTCGGCCCTGCTGATCGGT
>RGQW01000211.1 GCA_010029945.1 Actinomycetota bacterium
CACTTCGAGCCGCGAATCGAGCACGCTCGGTCCCGGGGGGTGCGCAGCATCGCAATCGATGCCGGTCTGGGTTTCTTCTACGGACCCGAGGTGGATCCGATCAGCAAGATTCGCCATCAGGCTCAGGTGTTGCTCCACTCATTTCGGCTGCGTTCGTTGGGAGTGCCGAGTTGCCAGGTCATGCCGCACGCCTTCGATGTCTTTCAGGAGGAGTTCCGATCCGCCGAAGGTGTGTTCGCGGTGCTCGGCTTCCTCGGGCGCGTGGGCATTCTCCGGGTGCACGAGGTCGCTCGCGTGCGAGCGTCACTGGAGTTGATGCGAACCATTGACGTGGAGCTGTAGAACGGGAGTTGCTCTACGGCGAGACGATCGCGATCTTGCCGAAGAAGTCTTTCGACATGAAGTGTTCCTGCGCAGTCTGGATGTCAGCAAGGTCGTACTCGTCAGCAACGATGGGGGTGATGGCGCCGGCTTCGATGTAGCCGACGAGATCGGCGAATACCGATCGGGGATGGAAGGTGCAGCCGAAGAGCGTCAGGTCTTTTAGGTATAGATCTCGGAGATCGAGGGCGACATCGGGTCCGGCGACCGCTCCTGCTGTTGCGTACCTGCCTCGAGGGGTGAGGATCTTCAGCACATCGGCGAACGAATCGCCCCCGACGACATCGATGACGACGTCGATGGTCGATTCGCCGACTTCCTCAAGCAGCGAGGCATCTCGTGCGATCAACCGATGCGCTCCGAGGTCTCGAAGGGCCTGGTGGTTATCCGGGGACGCCACCGCGGTGACGTCTGCTCCCCGCATGGCTGCGAGTTGGACGAGAGCGGATCCGACTCCGCCGGAGGCTCCGGTGATCAGAACCCGCTCGGTGGAAACGCCGGCACGTTGCAGCAACCCCTCTGCCGTGGAGTAGGCACAGGGAAACGTCGCGAGCTCGCTATCGGTCAGGGGGCTCTCGATGCGAAACGCTTCACTTGATCGAACAACGAGGTACTCGGCGAACGCGCCGTCGATCTCGGAGCCGAGCGTGACGGGTATTTCCTTGCTGTCGATCGTCACCGGGTCTTGCATTGTCCGAACAAGCACCCGTTCGCCGAGCCGTGATGGATCCACGGCGGATCCGGCCGCGACGATGCGCCCGCAGCAGTCGGCACCCTGGATGCGGGGAAAAGACATGGGCTGTCCCGACCATGAGGTGTGGGCTGCATCCGCATCGTGCGAATACCAACCGGTGCGTGTGTTGATGTCCGTGTTGTTCACCGACGATGCGCCCACGCGGATCAGAACTTCATCTGCTTGCGGGTGGGGGACGGGAATGTCGTGACGCAGGATCAATTGATCGAGCCCACCGTGGCCGACGAGTTGAACTCCGGTCATGACCCGGGGGATGTTCACGGTGTCGGTCTCCGGCGGCGAGGGCTCGGTGCGCACGGGCTTTGGCGCGTGGCAGCGGTCGAGGTGTTAATGGGCGAGCCACCCGCCGTCGACGGGGACGATGGTTCCGGTGATGTAGTTCGAGTGATGGCTCGCGAGGAAGAGAGCGGCACCGGCGACGTCCTGCGGTTCTCCCCAGCGGCCAGCGGGGATGCGGGCAAGGAACGCTGGCCCTATCTCGGGATCGTTGATGGCCGGTCGGGTCAGATCGGTATCGATGTATCCGGGGGCGATGCCGTTGACCTGGACTCCCTGGGGCGCCCACTCGTTGGACAGGGCCCGGATCATTCCCGCTATCCCGGACTTGGTCACGGTGTAGGCCGGCACGCTGCGGCCACCGAGGAACGACCACAAGGAGGCCGTGAAGATGACCTTGCCCGCACCCCGGTGCAACATCGGCGGCGCGAGACCGCGGGAAAGAAGGAAAGGTGCGGTCAGGTTGAGCTCGATCAGTCGATCCCAGTCGTCCATCGGGTAGTCGACCGACGGTGCCCGCAACGCGTGTCCTGCGTTGTTGATCAGGACATCGATTCGCTCGTGATCGGCCTTCAGCGTGTCGATCAAGGCCTCGGTCTCGGACCGGACCGATAGATCTGCGGCGTAGGTTCGGTAGTTCGGCGATGTTGTGGGGTGCTTGTCCGGGGAGCGGCTGATACCCAGGACGATCGCGCCGGAGTCGAGAAAGGCGTTGGTCAGGGCCGCTCCGATTCCCGTCGAGGCTCCGGTGATGGCCACCGTTGCGCCCTCGAGACCCCAGGGGTCAGACATGCCGGGCCTCCTGTTCCTTTCGGCGAATATGGCCAAAGTGCTTGTGCAACAGCGTACCGGCTTCTAGTATCTCGACCTGTATACAGATAAGGATACGTAGTGGAGAACCTGGACGCTGCCCCGGAACGCGATATTCGCCGTCGGTATGTGATCGGCCTCGTCGCTCGTGAGTTGGCCGATGCCGTCGGGCCGGACCACGTGTCGGTCGACCCCAAGGATCTGGAAGCTCAGGCCGATGACTGGTCGTGGATGAGCCAGTACATGCGCTACAAGAACTTGCCCCACCCCACCGCCGA
>RGQW01000212.1 GCA_010029945.1 Actinomycetota bacterium
GCGTCAATTCGTGATCGCCGCGGCGCAACCCACCGAAAAGATTCATTACGCCGGCGAACGCGACGTGCTTCATCGCCTCTTGTTGAACCTCCCGGGAACCGATGGCGACAATGACATCGTCGGCGCCAGATGGAGCGATTCGATGCAGCGTCTCCACCCAATCCTGCGGTGTACCGATCACCATGGAGATGCCTAAGCGCTCGGCCTTCGGGACGAGGGTTGCCTTCAGCAGATCGGTGGCCTCACCCGGTTTGGCGCAGACGATCATGTTTCTGGGGGCCTGCCGCATGGCCATCTCCACCTGCAGTCGGCCCATCGTGCCGGCACCGATCACCACGCAGGTGCCGCCGCGCAGGATTCCCATGCGAGCCTCGCGTGGAGCCGACGGAGACTCCTTGAACAGGTGTACGTGCTTTTCTTGCGACTTGTGTACGCAGGAAATCGGCTCGGCCAGGGTTACCTCGAAGTGAGCCAGGTCCGGATCCGGCAACCGCACGAGGCAATCACCGGCGCGAACTTCCTTCGGTACCAGGAAGTACTCGGCGAGCATCCCATCGAGGGTGTAGCCCACGACGGTCTTGTGCATCCCGTCTCCCGCGTTGCGGTACCGCTCGGTGTTCGTCATCGGCGCCACGTCGACGGCCGGCTGCACCGCATATCGCTCCCCTACGCGGATCTCGAAGGACAACGAGACCGTGTCAACATCCGGCGGCATGCCATCCAGCTGCTCAGCGGAGAAACTGTCCGCAAGCGCTCGCAACAAGGGCGCAGGGTGAACAATCCCCGTCGAATTGGTCGCCGTGGTGAAGGGTGCATGGTGCGAGCCGGTTCCGTCGGTTTGCTGGAGGTGCATCAGCGGTGAGTACCGTCCTACGGCCCTGACCCAGGCGTACAGATCGGCATCGTCGATCCCGTCGGAGAAGTACTGCGAATTGCCGTCCATTGCGGCTACCGCCGCGTCCGCATCACCGTCTGCCAAAGCCTGGTACGCGCTCGGTGGACCGAGCCACAGGTCCGAACCTGCCCCGTCGGCCACCAGCGAGCGCACCTGTTCCTCCGTTGGCCGCAGGTACGCGCGCTGCCCTACCTGGTGACCGGTGTCGATGGTCACGTAGCAGGGCGCGTCCGCTCGCCGGTACACCTCTGCCACGAAGTACTCCGCCTGGGCGATGGTCCACGGTGGCTGGTGTGGGCTGTACATCTGCTCGACACTGACCCGGACTCCGTGCCCTGCCGCGTACTGCGCGATGGCCGCGAGGTCATCGATGATTCGATCCGTGACCGACAGGTATTCGTCACGATCCTGGAGGACTTTTTCCGGGTAGGCGAACACGTGGAAGCCAAGCTCGGCACCCAACTCGGCACAGTGGTCGATCGTCGGCTTGACCCATCCGTCCACGATGCGAGCTCGAACGCGCGAATCCGGGTGTCCCAGACCACTGGTGCGATACGTCTGATAGCCCGTATAGACGGACGTCACCTGCACGCCGGTTTCCTTCGAGGCCTGGTGCACCTCGGCCACCCAGTCGCGCATGTACGCCGGATCGGAGTACAGGGCGTCGAACTCGTTGTCGGTGCTGGCCTGCACGTATCGCAGGCCCAGGTCCGCCGCGACGGCTAGCCACTCGCGGGGTTGCACCCAGCGTTTGATGGCGAAGCAGTTGTCGGCAACGAGAAACACCCTCGGGTCTGTGACATTCACGCGGAGACCACCTCGCGGTATGCGGCATAGGCCGCGTCCCACGCCTCAACGTTCGACGGCGTGTAGTGCGTCAGATCGAACGAGCTATTGCTCATATTGCGTGCGTCTGCGAGCGTTTCCACCACTCCCGCGGCTCGCATCTGCACTAATGCGTTGCCGACCGAGGTCGTTTCGACCGGGCCGGCAACCACCGTCAACCCGGTTGCATCCGCGATCCACTGACACAGCTGCTCGTTTTGGATGCCACCACCCACCACGTGCAGGGTCTCCAGCGGCCCACCGGACAGCCGCGCCATGTCGGCAACGCGCTCTCGCAGCTTCATCACCAGACTTTCGTAGACGCAGCGAGCGACGTCACCGAGAGAGTCGGGAAGCACTTGCCCTGTTTCGGCACAGTACGTCCGTATCTCCTGCGGCATGTCGGGGACCACGCCGCCGAATCGCGGGTCGTCGATATCGATGAATCGGGCGAAGGCGGGGGATGCATCCGATTCGGCGAGCACCCTCTCCCAAGGAACGTCATCGAGTTCTCGCTGCCACACCTTGCGGCACTCTTGAATAATCCACAGGCCAACGAGGTTGCGGACAACGATGGTGGTTCCCGCGACCCCTCCCTCGTTTCCGAAGCCAGCCTCTCGGACATCGGGGGTGACAAGTGGCGTGAACGATTCGAAGCCGCACACAGCCCATGTTCCGAGGCTAATGAAGGCCCATGACCCATCCGCTG
>RGQW01000213.1 GCA_010029945.1 Actinomycetota bacterium
AGCAGCCGTTGCGCGTCCCCATGAGTTCTCTGGTGGACAGTGCCAGCGTATTTCAATCGCCCGGGCACTGGTGCTGTCTCCCACCCTGCTGATTTGTGATGAACCGGTATCGGCGCTTGATGTGAGCGTGCAGGCACAGGTGCTGAACCTGTTGGAGGACCTGAAGGCGCGATACTCACTCACAATGATGTTCATTGCTCACGACCTTGCGGTCGTGAAGAACATCTCTGACCGTGTGGCGGTCATGTACCTCGGCCGACTCTGCGAGATCGCGCCATCGCGAGAACTGTACGCGCATCCGGCGCATCACTACACCCGGGTGCTACTGGACTCGATCCCCGTTCCGGACCCAGAGGTCACGGCGGTGGGACATGAACTCGTGGGCGATCTTCCCTCCCCTGTCGATCCGCCCTCTGGCTGCCGCTTCCACACGCGGTGTCCGGCTGCGGACGACCGATGCCGGACAGAAGAACCAGTGATGCGTGCGGTTGGCGAGGATCACTATGTTGCCTGTCACCATCCATTGGTGACGCCGGTCGCGATCTCTACCTGACGAGGTGGGCGCGATCCGCCCACGCCAACATCTCCCGGTCACCGGCGGAATCTCCCCATGCGCTGACGTGCACATCCGCACGCGTCAGCGACCATGCGGCGAGTTGTTCCTCCAAGCGGAGAACCTTGTTCGCGCCGCGGCAATTCGGTGTAGATAGCTGCCCGGTGAGCACACCGTGGGTGCTCTCCAAGCCGGTAGCCAATATCGCATCGGCGCCGAGGTGCGCACCGATCATCTCGACGTAGGGTTCGAACGAGGCCGACACAATCAGTCGCCGCGCTCCGCGCTCGCCTGCTGCGTACCAATCATGCAGAACGGTTGGGTTGAGGTCGCGTGCGATCGCGCGGGCACTGAGACTCTCAGCAACGTGGCGGACATTCTCGATCTCGACGCCGCGAAGTGCGCCGGCGGCAATCGCTTTGATCGCGTCACGGTCCCGATACCGCAACGCCGCGATCAGATCTGCTCGCGCGCACGCCTTAGCCAATGACCCAAGGCCTGCCGCGCGTCGTAGGAAGGGAACGACCAGGTCGCCGCGAACGAGCGTGCCGTCAAGATCGAATGCGGCGAGGCGCATCACGCCGTCCAGTCATGTAGAGCTGACCAGAATCCCGGCCAGCTTTTCGACACCACATCGGCATCCTCGATCGTCGTCCCTCCGGTGACGCTGCCGAGGATGCCGGCGACCATTGCGAGTCGGTGATCGTCACAGGTGGCAATGCTGCTCTGTGGCGGGCGCAGTCCACGCTGGGGGTCGCCGTGGATCACCAGCCCGTCATCGGTCTCTTCAACATCGGTGCCGAATGCGCGCAGCAGATTCGCCAAGTCGCCGATGCGGTCGCTCTCCTTGTTGCGGATGAATCCAACGCCGCGGATCACCGTTGACCCGGATGCAACAGTGGCAACTGCCGCCACCGTGGGGACGAGATCTGAACAGTCGGCAAGGTCGAGGTCAACCGGGCGAAGCGCTGGCTCATCACGGCTGACGCGCGTTGCCGACACGGTCTGCTCCACGCCCATTCCCATCCGGCGAAGAATGTCCACGAACACCGCGTCGCCTTGGGTGGATGCGATGCCGAGCCCCTCAACGGTGACCGAACCACCGAGTAGAGCGGCCAGGGCCAGCGGATAACTGGCTGATGAGGCGTCAGCTTCCACCGTGTGCGCCACCGCTCCGTAGCCACCTGCGTCAATGGTGACGACGTCGTCGGCGACATGTATGGCTGAATGACCGTGGATGCTCATCACGGCCGCGGTGAGGTCCACATACGGGCGTGACACCAGGGGCGTGGTGATCCTGATCGTGAGTCCGGACGGAAAATACGGTGCCACCATCATCAACGCCGAGATGTACTGGCTGGAGATATCACCGGCAATGGCGATCTCGTGGTTGCCAACGGGGCCATGTACGGTGGCCGGAAGCCGGCCATCATGGTGTGCCACTTCGCAGCCGAGGTCTGAGAGCGCGGTGAGTAGAGGCCCGATGGGTCGTTCACGCAGTCGGGGCTGGCCATCGACGGTGATACCCGTGGACGAACATGCTCCGAGCGCCAGCGCGAAACGCGATGTCGTACCGGCCAATCCGGCCCACACCGAGCCACCGGGAATACGTCCCTTGGTGCCGCGTACAAGCGCGCGACTTCCCGTGTGGGACACGTCGACACCGACGTCGTTCAGACCCGCGATCATTGCGGACGTATCATCCCCGTCGGGCAGATTGGAGATGTCGCTCGTCCCGTCGGCTAAAGCGGCACAGATCAGCGCTCTGTTGGCCACGCTCTTAGAGCCCGGAACTGTGGTCCGCACGTCAACGGGCTGTCGACGTGGTTCGGCGATCAGTTCTGACG
>RGQW01000214.1 GCA_010029945.1 Actinomycetota bacterium
TTCGCCCCGCCAGCCATGCCGGAGTGGAGCGCGATCCATCCAGCGTGCCGACCCATGACCTCGCAGATCAAGATCCGGTGATGAGACTCTGCGGTGGTGTGGAGTCGATCGATGGCTTCCGTCGCGATCGTTACCGCAGTGTCGAAGCCGAAGGTGAAGTCTGTTGCGCTGAGATCGTTGTCGATGGTCTTGGGGACGCCTACCGCGGGAAGCCCGGCGTCGGTCAGAGCCGTTGCCACCCCGAGGGTGTCTTCACCACCGATGGCAACGAGGGCATCCACGCCAAGCGACCTCATGTTGTCCTTGATGGTGTCGATACCGCCGTCGACCTTGATGGGGTTGGTGCGCGACGAACCCAAAATGGTGCCGCCCCAACGCGCATGTCCCCATCCCTTGGTTGTCTGTAAACGCTGTCATTCCCAATCTAGTGGATGAGCGGCGCAATCTGAGAAGCACTCCGGGCAGCACACAGAGCAGCACGCGCCCGGGCGCGGGTGGCTACGCTTCCGGTGTCGAGATGTGCACGAGAACGAACGCGCAGGTACCAGCGCAGGTAGGGGCAGCACGGTGACTTCCGACCTCATCCTGTCCATCGACGCCGGCACCACGGGCGTCACCGCCCTCGTGGTGGACGCATCCGCTCAGGTGGTTGCGTCGGGTTATCGCGAGTTCGAACAACACTTCCCTGCCGGCGATCGAGTGGAACACGATTTGGGTGAGGTGTGGTCGGCCACGATCGCTGCCACCAGTGAAGCGCTCGAGAGCATCGACCGTGCGGCTGTCGTCGCGGTAGGGATCACCAACCAGCGCGAGACGTGGTGCCTGTGGGATCGGGAGACGATGGGCTCACCCCGCAAAGCGATCGTGTGGCAGGACCGGCGTACCGCCCCGTTGTGTGACCGCCTTCGTAGCGAGGGGCACGAAGCACTCATTGCCGACCGCACGGGTCTTCGCCTCGATCCGTATTTCAGCGGGACGAAGGCCCTGTGGATCGCCGAGAACGAGCCGCAGCACTGGGCCCACGTGACGAACGGTCGAGTCGCGATGGGCACCGTCGATTCGTACCTGATCGCCCGGATGACTCGTGGACTCGAACACGTGACCGACGCAACCAACGCCTCGCGGACGCTGTTGTTCGATATTCACACCGGTGCCTGGAGCGCCGACCTGTGCTCGATCTTCGACGTGCCCGAGAGCGCTTTGCCCACCGTTGTTCCGTCGTACGGTCAGGTTGCCGTCACCGATCCAGCCGTCTTCTGCGGGCTCGAGGTTCCGATCGCCGGCATCGCCGGAGATCAACAAGCTGCCCTCGCAGGACAGGCCGGATTCAGCGAGGGCGCCGCGAAGTGCACCTACGGAACCGGCTCCTTCCTTCTCGTGCATACCGGATCCACACCCAAGCCCAGCAGCAATGGACTGTTGACGACAGTGGCGCTGAAGCACCCCGATGGACGACTCGACTATGCGCTCGAGGGTGCAATCTTCGTCACCGGGTCTGCCGTGCAATGGCTGCGCGACGGCCTGCAGATCATCGACAACGCGCCCGAGGTCGAAGACCTCGCCCGCAGCGTGCCGGATTCAGCCGGCGTGGTTTTCGTTCCCGCTCTCACCGGCCTCGGCGCACCCGATTGGGATCCACGGGCACGCGGACTCATCGTGGGAATCACCCGAGGGACCACCCGAGCCCACATCGCGCGGGCCACACTCGAGGCGATCGCGTACGAAGTTCGAGACGTCGTCGACCTGATGTCCGAAGAAGGGGGCGTCGAACTCGAACGTCTCGCCATCGACGGAGGAGCCGCAGCGAACGATCTGCTATGCCAGATGCAAGCCGATCAGCTTCGCATTCCGGTGGATCGTTCCGCCGAGCTGCAGACGACGGGTATAGGCGCAGCGTTCCTGGCAGGCCTCGGCGTCGGCATGTGGAAAGACATCGCCGAGTTGCAACACACGCGAACATCGTCCGGAGTTTTCGAACCCCACGATTTCAGTGCCGTCAGTGACGTCACTGACGACGGTTACCAGCGCTGGCGGCGCGCCGTAGAGCGCAGCAAGGGTTGGGCCGAGAGCGACTAGCGGGACACCACAGCCGCGCTACCGAGGCCCCGTCAGCGCTGTCGCGTCCGCCGCGACCCCTTCGGCGATGAGCTCTTTGGCACGCGAGGCATACATATCGACGTACTCCTGGCCGGAGAGCGACATCAGCGCGTACATCACCTCATCGGTGACCGAACGCAAGATGAATCGGTCATCTTCCAGGCCTTCGTATCGGGAGAAGTCCAGCGGCTCACCGAACCGCACCCCGACTCTGCGCAGTCGTGGGCGCACCGTTCCCGGCGGCTGGATCTCATAGGTATTGATCATCGCCACCGGAATGAT
>RGQW01000215.1 GCA_010029945.1 Actinomycetota bacterium
TCTACTCATTCTTCAGTTTGTTCATGGACCCGTACAGCGGGTGGACGTGGGCTGCGTCGATCGTCGGCCTCGTGATCTTGATGCGCATCATCCTGATTCCTTTGTTCGTCAAGCAAATCAAGGCCCAGCGGGGCCTGCAGATCATTCAGCCGCAGATGAAGGAAATTCAGAAGAAGTACGCGGGTGATCGCGAGCGGCAGTCGCAAGAAATGATGAAGCTTTACCGGGAGACCGGTACGAATCCACTGGCGTCGTGTCTACCGATCCTGCTGCAAGCCCCCATTTTCTTCGGCTTGTTCCGCGTTCTGCAGTACGGCATCGCGCAGGAGCAACCGATCGGTGTTTTCGGTTGGACGCAGTATCAAGATTTGGTGAGCATCGCGCACGACGCCACCATCTTCGACGTTCCACTGTGGGCGACGTTCTGGCTGGCGAACGAGGTGGAGGCCGAGACAGGAACCAGTGCGCTCACCGTTCGCATCCTTGCGGCGATCTTGATCGTCGCGATGAGTTCCACGACGTTCCTCACGCAACGTCAACTCATTGTGAAGAACACCGCGCCGGACAACCCGATGGTTCGGCAACAAAAGATTTTGTTGTACGTCTTCCCGCTGGTGTTCGCGATCGGTGGTGTGAACTTCCCGATCGGTGTCTTGATCTACTGGTTCACCACCAACGTGTGGTCGATGGGCCAGCAGTTCTATGTGATCAGGAACAACCCTCAGCCAGGCACTCCCGCTTTCGAGGCCAAGGAGGCTCGCAAGAAAGAGAAGGCGGCGAAAAAAGCCGCCCGCAAGAGTGACGGACCAGAGGTAGACACCCTCGAGGAGGAGTCGGAAGTTACCGACACCCCGTCGGCAAGACAACAACCGAAGAAGACTTCGCGCAGCAAGCGCAAGAAGAAGAAGTAGCGACGGCCACCCTCCGCGGAGGCCGAGCACTGGGAGGAGTAGAACGTGGGTGCAGAGGAAGAAACCACCGACTCCGTGGTGGAGGAGTCTGCCGTGAGCGACGACCAGGCACAGACTACGAGTCCGGAGAGCGAAGGAGAAGCCGCGGCCGACTACCTCGAGGGCCTGCTCGACATCATCGACGCCGACGGGGATATCGATATCGATATGGAAGGCGAACGGACACGCGTGTCTGTGATCGAAGTCAACGAGGGAGACCTCACCCCACTCGTGGGGCCGGAAGGTGAAGTGCTCGCCGCCCTGCAAGACCTGACCCGCCTTGCTGCCTCGCAGGAAACCGGCGAGAGGTCACGGCTCATGGTGGACATCGCTGGGCACCGGGCCAAGCAAAAAGAGGCACTGCAAAAGGCCGCCGAGGCTGCCGTCGCTGAGGCGCAGAGGACCGCGGCGCCGGTATCCATGGCGCCCATGAACGCCTTCGAACGCAAGGTGGTTCATGACGTTGTGGCGGAAGCCGGCCTGGTGAGTGAGTCGGAGGGGGAGGACCCCGACCGCAGGGTCGTCATCCGTACCTCCTAGATGGTTTCCCGTGAAACATCGGGATCCGCCGGAGGACCCCCCGATCTGCCACCCTGGCTCGAACCAGCCCGAGCCGCACTCGCGGAGTATGCCGACATCCTGGTGGGTCCTGGCATCGAGCGGGGGCTCCTTGGTCCCCGGGAGGCCGACAAGGTCTGGGATCGACACATCATGAACTGCGCCGTCGTCGCCGAGCCGGACCTCGAGGTCATCGGCACCGGGGCCAGAATCGCCGATATCGGTTCCGGTGCTGGGCTCCCCGGTCTAGTGTGGGCCCTCGTTCGACCCGATGTGTCCGTCGTCCTGATCGAGTCGCTGCTCCGGCGAGTCACCTTTCTCACCGAGTGCATCACCGCACTAGAGCTCACCGATCGGGTCCAGGTGGTGCGGGCCCGGGCCGAGGAAGCCGCCGGGCACCCTGGGTCTTTCGACATCGTGACGGCCCGAGCGGTCGCACCGTTGGGAAATGTGGCCCGCTGGGCAGCGCCCCTCCTTCTCCCCAACGGCGCGCTCGTGGCCATCAAGGGCGAGTCGGCCAAGGAGGAAGTCACCCGCGATAGGCAGATTCTCAAAGAATCGGGCCTGACCGAGCCCGTCGTGACGCAGATGGGCCAGGGTGTTGTCGACCCACCGACCACGGTCGTCATGGCGAGGCTCGCTAAGGCAGAATAAGCGCGTGAGTTCCTCCCGTCGCACCGGATCAAGCGGCTTAGGTTGGCCGTCCGATGTTTCACGGGAAACATCGACGTCTGGTACCCCTGGCGTGAATCCGGGCCTGGGATGGCCGGACCCCATCACCCTGGAGCAACCGGGTATGGGTGATCCTACGTGACCCGAGTCATCGCGGTTGCCAACCAAAAGGGCGGGGTGGG